>JALSIX010000117.1 GCA_026989655.1 Caldilineaceae bacterium | reverse complement strand
GGTGAGCGTGCGGAGGAGATCATCGAGGTGGTGGGCACAGAGCTCAACGCGGCCGTGGCCGGCCAGGAGACGGCCCAAGAGGCCCTGGACGACGCGGCCAAGCAGGTGGAGGAGATCCTGGCCCGCTAGAGAGAACATGTAAGGAGTAACGAGTAACCCTTTCATCTGGCTGGTTACTCGTTACTCCTTACTCCTTATCACTCCTTACTCATTACTCACCTACTTGCTGCCCTGCCTGCACAGGAGAGCGCCCTCATGGTCACCCGCCACTCCCGCTTTCCCCTGGCCCATCGCATGTTGGTGCCCCTGGGGGTCGTGCTCCTGGCGGTGCTCATCTACCCCCTGCTCTTCTCCGCCTGGATCTCCCTGCACGACTACGAGCTCACCGCGCTCCAGGACGTGCGCTTTGTGGGGCTGCGCCACTACATCGCGCTCCAGGGAGACGGCTCCTTCTGGAACGCCATGGGCAACACCCTGGTCTTCGTCTTCGGCGCAGTGGCTTTGGAGACGCTCCTGGGCTTCGGCCTGGCCCTGCTCCTGCACCGACCCAACCGCTACCGGGACTTCTTCCGGGCCATCCTGCTCACCCCCATGTTCATCACCCCCATCGCAGTGGGGCTCATGTTTCGCTTTCTCCTCAACCAGCAGCTGGGGGTGATCCCCTACCTCCTGGGGAAGCTGGGGATCCAGATCGACTTCTTCGGGCCGGGCCTGGCCCTCTACAGCATCATCCTCATCGACGTCTGGCAGTGGACGCCCTTCATGCTCCTGCTCCTCCTGGCCGGGCTGGAGTCCCTGCCCGCCGCGCCCTTCGAGGCCGCCCGGGTGGACGGGGCCTCTGCCTGGTTCACCCTGCGCAAGGTGACCCTTCCCCTCCTGAAGCCCGTCCTCCTGGTGGCTCTGATCATCCGGGGGTTGGACGCGTTCAAGATCTTCGAGTATATCTATGCCATCACCCGGGGCGGCCCCGGCGAGAGCACCGAGACCATCCTCTACCACATCTACAAGGTGGGCTTCCGCTTCTTCCGCCTGGGCGAGGCCGCGGCCAAGGCCTATGTGCTCATCGCCATCACCCTGCTCCTGGTAGCGTTGCTGTACCGGGCCATGCGCACCGCGGAGGAGCGAAGATGATGGGCCACCGGCTGCGTCGCTGGATCACAGAGGTGGGAGTCCTGGGCATCCTCCTGGTAGCCCTGGTCACCGTGCTCTTCCCCTACTTCTGGATCCTGTTGGTCTCCCTGAAGCCCGTGGACCTGGTCTCCCGGCCCGACGTGTGGCTCTTCTCGCCGTCGGCCCTCAACTGGGAGGAGGTGCTCCTGCGTTCGGACGTGCCCCGCTACCTGGCCAACAGCGTCCTGGTGGGCCTGGCCACGGTGGCCCTGGCGCTGGTCACCGGCGCGCCCGCGGCCTACGCCTTCTCCCGCTTCAACACCGGCGGAGGGCCGGCCCGCTTCGCCATCCTGGCCGCAGAGATGATGCCCCCCGCGGTGCTGATCGTGCCCCTGTTCCTCCTCATGTACCGCCTGGCCCTGCTGGACACTCCTTTAGCCGTCATCGCGGCCCACAGCACCTTCATCATCCCGGTGGTCACCTGGTTCCTCATCGGCTTCTTCGACGAGGTGCCCCGCGAGCTGGAGGAACAGGCCATGGTGGACGGCTACACCCGCTTCCAGGCCTTCTACAAGGTGGTGCTGCCCACCGTGCGCCCGGGGCTGGCCGCGGCCGCCATCTTCGGCTTCGTCCTTTCCTGGAACGACATGTTCTACGCCCTGATCCTGAGTGGCGGCAAGAACAAGACCCTGCCCGTGGCCATTGCCGGCTACTGGACCTTCCGAGGCATTGAGATGGGCAAGATGTCGGTGGCCATCCTCATCGCCATCGTGCCCGTGCTCGTCGCCTCCTTCTTCGTGCAACGCCGCCTGGTGAAGGGCCTGGGGGGCGGCGCCGTGAAGTTCTGAGGGGGACACAGGAAGGAATGAAGCCCTGCCGATGGCCGGGGCCAAGGTAAAGCCCCCGAACGCTTCGCACCCGGATCCGAGCACTCCAACCTTCCTCCTGGAGCAGCCATGGCAGATGTCCGTCTGGAACATGTGGTCAAACGGTTCGGCAGCGTGGAGGCCGTGAAGGACCTGAGCCTCCGCATCCCCGACGGGACCTTCACCGTGCTGGTAGGGCCCTCGGGCTGCGGCAAGACCACCACCCTGCGCCTCATCGCCGGCCTGGAGACGGTGACCTCCGGCCGCATCTTCATCGGTGACCAGGACGTCACCCACCTGGAGCCCAAGGACCGCAACGTGGCCATGGTCTTCCAGAACTACGCCCTCTACCCCCACCTGAGCGTGTGGGAGAACATCGCCTTCGGCCTTCTGGCCCGGAAGGTGCCCAAACCCGAGATCGAGAGACGAGTCCAGCGGGCCGCAGCCATGCTGGGCATCCAACACCTGCTCGACCGCAAGCCCCGCCAGCTCTCCGGCGGCCAGCAACAACGGGTGGCCATCGGTCGGGCCATCGTACGGGAGCCCAACGTCTTCCTCTTCGACGAACCCCTGAGCAACCTGGACGCCAAGCTGCGGGTAGAGATGCGCACCGAGCTCCTGAAGCTGCACCGAGACCTGGGCACCACAGCCATCTACGTCACCCACGACCAGGAAGAGGCCATGACCATGGGAGACCGGATCGTGGTCATGGCCCAAGGCGAGATCCAACAGCAGGGCACGCCCCGGGAGGTCTATTTCCATCCCCGCAACCGCTTCGTGGCCGAGTTCATCGGCAGCCCCACCATGAACATGATCCCCGGCACCCTGGCCCAGGGCGTGTTCCGCGCGCCGGAGCTGAGCCTTCCCCTGGCGGCAGACGTCGCCCGGGAAGAGGGCCAGGCCGTGGTCCTGGGCGTCCGGCCGGAGGATGTCCAACTCCCCCAGGTCCTGCCCCCCGAGCGGCGGACACCTTCCATTGCCGCCACCGTGGAGGTGGTGGAGCTGCTGGGTTCTCGGGCCATCGTGGCCCTGCGGGTCGGCGAACGGGAACTCAAAGCCGTCATCGAGGAGCGCCATCTGGAACAGATCCGGGAGGGCGAATCCATAGAGGTGGCCTTCGATCGCACCCGACTGCACCTGTTCGACGCCCTCAGCGGCGCGCGCCTCCCATGAGTCCTGGAGCCCATTCCCTCTGGAAGGCTGCCCTGGATGCAGCCCAGGAGGCGGCCCGGGAGGCCGGCGCGCTCCTGCGCCTGGCCTCCGGTCGGGTCCATCGCATCCGCCACAAGGGGCCCATCGATCTGGTGACGGAGATGGACGAACGGGCCCAGGCCGCGATCTCCCAGATCCTGCGCCGGGCCTTTCCCCAGATCCCGGTGGTGGCCGAGGAGGGCCCGGCGTCCATCCCCCGGAACGGCTGCTACTGGCTGGTGGATCCCCTGGACGGCACCACCAACTACGCCCATGGCTATCCCTTCTTCGCGGTCTCCATCGCGCTGGTGGAGCAAGGACATCCCGTGGTGGGCGTGGTCTACAACCCGGTGCTGGACGAGCTCTTCGCGGCCCAGCGGGGCCAAGGCGCCACCCTGAACGGAGCTCCCATCCGCGTCTCCGCCACCGGGGACCTGGAACACAGCCTGCTGGCCTCCGGCTTCCCCTACGACGCCTGGACCGCCCCTCGGAACAACAGCCAGGAGTGGAGCCGCTTCCTCCGGCAGGTGACCTCTCTGCGCTGCGACGGCGCGGCCGCCCTGGACCTCTGCCACGTGGCCGCCGGCCGCATCGACGGCTTCTGGGAGCTGGTGCTGGAGCCCTGGGACATGGCCGCGGGCGCCCTCATGGTGGAGGAGGCCGGCGGACGGGTCACCCAGGTGGACGGGGCCCCCTTCCACCTGGGCCAGCCTTCCATCCTGGCCAGCAACGGCCGCATCCACCCGGCCATGGTGGCGGTGCTCACCAGCGAGGAGTAGAGGCCCGGGGTCGCCCTTGCCCGTGGAGGACGCCCCCCGGGGTTGCGGAGGTGGGTCGGGTGGGATTCGAACCCACACGGGTTGCCCCAGCGGATTTTAAGTCCGCCGCGTCTGCCGTTCCGCCACCGACCCCCGTGTCCGTCTCTCCCGGGCCGGCGGGCCCGGATCGCGTCAACGACCCTGGCGGTAGCGGGCCACGTTCTCCAGATGCTCCTCCAGGGTCCGGGCAAAGCGATGGGCGCCGCTGCCGTCCGGCGCGGCCACGAAGTAGAGGAAATCGTGCTGCTCTGGGTAGAGGACGGCCTGGATGGCTCCCAGGCCCGGATTGGCGATGGGGCCTGGGGGCAGGCCTGGGTAGAGATAGGTGTTGTAGGGGCTGTCCACCTGGGCGTATTCCTCCAGGGAGACCGGGCTCTTCCACCATTGGCCGGTCTCCGGCTGGAAGCCCATGGCATACTGGACCGTGGGGTCGGCCTCCAGCCGCATGCCCCGATCCAGCCGGTTCAGGTAGACGCCCGCGATCCGGGGACGCTCCTCGGGCAACACGGCCTCCCGCTCCACGATGCTGGCCAGGGTCAGGATGGCGTGCAGGTCCAGGGAGGTCGCCCCGTTGGCCTGGGCCTCCTCCACCAGGGGGACCACTCGGGCGGCAAAGTTCCGCAGCTGGCGTTCCAGCAGGTCCAGGGCATCGCCTCCCTCCAGGGGAAGCTCATAGGTGTCTGGAAAGAGGTAGCCTTCCAGGCTCGCGCCTGCCGGGCGGGCCTGGAGGAAGGGGAACTGGCCGAGATCCAACGGGGCCAGGTCCGCGCGGAGTGCCCGAGCCCGGTAGGCATCGCCGTCCAGGACGCCGGTGCTCTCCAGGTAGTCCCCGATCTGTTCGATGCGCCAGCCCTCGGGGATGGTGACGGTCAGGGTGGCGATCCGGCCGTTGCGCAGGGCCTCCGCGATCTCCACCGGGGTCATGCTGGGGCTGAGCAGGTAGGTGCCGGCCTGGAGCTGGCCATCCATGCCCTGGCTGCGGAGATAGGCCTCGAACAGCCGGGCATCTCGGATGAGGCCGGCCTCCTGGAGCTCCTGGGCAATGGTCCGGGCAGGAGTGCCGGGGGCCACCTGGAAATGGACGGCCGGGGCGCCTGCCTGGGCCGGCTGGTAGAGCTGGGCCCGGTGCTCTGCCAGGTACCCCTGCCAGCCCCAGGCCGGGCCACACCCCGCCATCGCCAGGAGGGCCAGGGCCAGAAGCCCATATCCGAGGAGAGCCCTTCCGCGCATGGCAGCTACAGGCCTGGAGGATGGAAGGCCAGGTCGGTCAAGGGGGCCTGGGTGGAACGGCGTCCTCGACGGAAACGGAGATCGGTCTCGTAGAAGCGCCGCAGACCGGCCTCCAGAGAGACCCGGGGACGGTAGCCCAGGATGGTGTGGGCCCGTTCCAGGTCGGCCACCAGCCGGGGGATGCCAGGACTGGCCTCCCGGTTGTAGAGGATCCGAGGCTGCTGCTCCACCACCCGGCCGATGGTGGCCACCAGGTCGTTCACCGAGGTCTCCTGGCCGCTGCCGACGTTGATCACCTGGCCGTCCACGTTGGGCGCGGTGGCTGCGGCCACCAGGGCCTCCACCACGTCGTCGATATAGACGAAATCCCGGGTCTGGGTGCCGTCGCCGAAGACGATCACCGAGCCCTTCTGGCTGATCTGGCGCATGGCATACGGGATGATGGGCGCGTGGGAGGGGGGCAGGGGCGCGCCGGGCCCGTAGGCGTTGAAGATGCGCAGGGCCACGGCCTGGAACCCCACCAGACGCCCGAGGGTGAAGAGATAGTGCTCCGCGGCCAGCTTGCTCACCGCGTAGGGCACGGCCGGCCGAGGACGCAGCTCCTCGTGGACCGGCTGATGTTCCTGGTCGCCGTACACCGTGGCGCTGCTGGCCAGGATCACCCGTTTCACGTGGCCCACATCTCGACAGGCCTCCAACAGGGCCACCGTGCCTCCCACGTTCACGTCGTTGTAGTCCCGGGGGTAGAGGACCGACGCAGGAACGCTCACCAGGGCAGCCAGGTGGTACACCACCTCCACGTCCTGGAGCACCGTCCACAGCGTGGGCACGTCCCGCACATCGCCCCGCTTCACAAAGATGTCCGGGTCAAGCTGGGACGCGTCGCCGCTGCGCATGTCGTCCAGGACCCGGACATAGTGGCCTTGCCGGTGGAGTGCATTCGCCAGATGGGTGCCGATGAAGCCCGCGCCACCGGTGACGAGGACGCGCATGGAAGCTCCTCCTTTTGGTGCCTATACCGTTTGTTTGCCACCAGTATACCATCGAGGCAAGGGCCCGCCAACTTACTTGGCCGGAAAAGGGCGATACATCCTCGGTTTTGGCCCCCGGCCTTTGGCCCTGCCTGTGCTATAATCCTCTCGATGGTCGCCTGCGGGAAGGACCAGGAGAGCCGGCCTGGGTATATGGTATGTCGAGATCCTGCCCGGGGCTGTGTCCCACCGCACACTCCTCCCGTTGGAAGCATCGCCGGAGAGGGTCCACCGGGGGCATCTCTTTCGCCGAAGGCGCCCTTTCCCACACCGAAAGCACCGCCATTCCATCCGAGAACACCATGCGCGTGCTCATCACCGGCATCGCAGGGTTTGCCGGTTCCAGACTGGCCGAACACCTGCTCACCCTCCCGGACACGGAGATCCACGGTGTGATCCATCGCTCGGACCTCCGCATCCGCCACATCCAGTCCCACCTCCATCTGCATCGAGGGGACCTGCGGGATCCCACCTGGGTCCATGCACTGGTGCAACAGATCCGCCCCCAACGGGTCTGCCATCTGGCGGCATGGAGCGATGTGGGGGGCAGTTGGGCCCATCCGTGGACCGCGTACGAGCTGAACATCCTCTGCCAGCTCAACCTGATGGAGGCCCTGCAGCGCCACGTGCCGGACTGCCGTACCCTGGTGATCACCTCCAACGAGGTCTACGGCCGGGTCCCTCCGGCGGAGATCCCCATCCACGAGGAGACCCGGTTTCAGCCCAACTCGCCCTACGGGGTGAGCAAGATCGCCCAGGACATGATGGCCCTCCAGTACTGGAACAGCCACCGGCTGCCCACCATCCGGGCCCGCAGCTTCAACCACCTGGGGCCCGGCCAGGCCCCGGACTTTGTCGCCAGTGCCTTTGCCCGACAGATCGCGGCCATCGAGGCCGGCCTCCAGGAACCTGTGCTCCGGGTGGGCAACCTGGACGCGGTGCGGGATTTCACCGACGTGCGGGATGTGGTCCGGGCCTACTGGCTGCTCCTGGAGCAGGGCCAGGCCGGCCAGGTCTACAACGTGGGCAGCGGTGTGGGCCGTTCCATCCGCTGGATCCTGGAAACCCTCCTGGCCATGACGGACGTGCCCATCGCGGTGGAACAGGACCCGTCCCGGATGCGCCCCAGCGATGTGCCCATCAGCGTGTGCGACAACCGACGCCTGGTGGAGACCACGGGATGGCAGCCCGCATATTCCCTGGAACAGAGCCTCCGCGACGTGCTGGACTACTGGCGCGCGGAGATCCGGGGGGAACAGGTGCTCCACTGAGCCGAACCCGATACACCATTGAGGAGGGACCATGTCTGCTTCCATCCCCATCCCGTCCGCGTCCCAGCTCCAGGGCTACCGCGCCCTGACCACCGATGCCGCCCTGCTCCTCCGGCCCGACCAGGGCCTGGTGGAGCTGACGGGATCGGACCGGGTGGACTTCGTGCAGCGCCTGACCACCAACGACGTGGCAGGCCTCCAGCCGGGCCAGGCGGCCGTGACCGTGCTCACCGACCCCACGGCCCGGATCCTCTTCGTCTTCACCGTGCTCCAGCAAGGCCAGGCCCTCGAGCTCCTCCCCGGCCCTCACCAGGCCGAACCCCTGAGCCGACATCTCCAGGGCCAGATCTTCTTCATGGACCAGGTCCAGGTCCGGGAGCGCAGCTCTGCGTTCGTGCGCATGCGGCTCATGGGGCCCAAGGCCCACCAACACCTGGAGCAGATCGGCCTGCCGGTGCCCGAGGCCCATGGCCGTTTCCTGGAGGAGGACGATGTCCGGGTGGTTCGGGAGGAACGGCTGGAGGTCCCTGGCTTCGAGCTGGTGGTCCCGAGGGAGCGGGCCGAGGGGATCGCCCAGGCCCTGGCCCGGGCAGGGGCCTCCCCGGTGGATCCCCCCACGTACGCGATCCGGCGGGTGGAGCTGGGCCTGGGTGGATATGGCCACGAGTTCATCGCCGACTACACCCCCCTGGAGGTGGGCCTGGCCTGGGCCTGCTCCGAGCACAAGGGATGCTACACCGGCCAGGAGGTCATTGCCCGCCAGATCACCTACGACAAGATCACCCGACGGTTGGTCCAGCTCCACGGTCCAGAGCCCTTGCCGGAAGGCGCAGACCTCCTGGCCCAGGGCCGAAAGGTGGGCCGGATCACCAGCAGCGTCCACAGCCTGGAACGGGAGGGACCGTTGGCCCTGGCCGTGGTGCGTCGTCCCCACCATGCGCCGGGCACCCGGCTGGCCCTGGCCAACGGCCTGGAGGCCACGGTGGCCTGAACTCTCAGCCCGGACCCGGTCTTCCATGGCGCCCCACCAGGGCCCACGAAGGAGGAAGGACCCCATGCCCGGCAAGTACTACGAGGATCTGGAGGTCGGCCAGGTGATCCGCCACCGGCTGGGGCGGACCATCACCGAGATGGACAACGTGCTCTTCACCGCGCTGACCATGAACACCCAGCCTCTGCACCTGAACGAGGACTTCGCGGCCCAGCACACACCCTTCGGACGCCGCATCGTCAACGGGATCTTCACCCTGGGGCTGGCCGTGGGCCTCACCGTTTCGGAGCTCACCGAGGGCACCATCGTGGCCAACCTGGGCTACGAAGAGGTGGTCCATCCCCGGCCCATGTACCACGGCGACACCCTCTACGTGGAGAGCCAGGTCCTGGAGAAACGGGAGTCCCGCTCCAGGCCCGACCGGGGGATCGTGAAGTTCCGCCACATCGGGCGCAACCAACACGGGGAGGAGGTGATCCGCTTCACCCGCACCGTGCTGGTCCTGAAGCGACCCACCCCCTGACTTGTCCTCCCGGGGAATCTCTGCTACCATGCCCCTTGTCCCGGCACCTAAAACGGTTTTGACACCCCGCGAACGCGATCCTTTCAGGCATGGCCGCCTCTGTTGAACCGCCGACCCCGCGCCTGGTCGCCCTCAGCCATCGGGACTTCCGGCTGCTCTGGCTGGGCCAGCTCGTCTCCGTGGTGGGCTCCCAGATGCAGCAGATCGGGGTCAACTGGCATATCTTCACCCTCCTCCAGGGGCATCAGGTCACCCTGGAGATCCTAGGGCGCCCGGTGGAGCTGGGCGCGGAGGCCCTGGGCCTGGGCGGGCTGGGCCTGGTCCGGGTCCTCCCCATCCTGGTCTTTGGGCTGGTGGGCGGCATGCTCGCGGACGTCTTCAACCGACGCCACCTGATGATGGGGACCCAGCTCGCGGCCCTTCTCCTCGCGCTGGCCCTGGCCCTCCTCACCTGGACAGACCGGGTGACCGTGGCGGCCATCTACCTCCTGACCGCGGCCGGCGCGGCCACCGCGGCCTTCGACAACCCGGCCCGGCAGTCCCTGGTGCCCAACCTGGTGCCCCCGGAACACCTGGCCAACGCGATCAGCCTGAACACCCTCCAATGGCAGGTGGGCAGCATCCTGGGGCCCGCTCTGGCCGGTCTCCTCATCGCCCATCTGGACATCGGCCTGGTCTACGGCCTGAACGCGTTGACCTTCCTGGCCGTCCTCCTCGCGCTGTGGCAGATGTCCTACCGGGGCCGGACCGCCAGGGACCGGAGCGGGCTGAGCGGGCGGGCCTTCCTGGAGGGCATCCATTTCGTCTATCGGACCCGCATCATCTGGAGCACCATGCTCCTGGACTTCCTGGCCACCTTCTTCGCCTCGGCCCGGACCATGCTCCCCTTGGTGGCCAACCAGCTCCTTCACCTGGGCCCTCAGGGATACGGTCTCCTGGCCACGGCCCAGCCCGTGGGCTCGGTGAGCGCGGGCCTGGCCCTGGCCCTGACACGCACCATCCGCCGGCCAGGGTGGGTCCTGTTGGCCAGCGTGGCCGTCTATGGGCTGGCCACCGCGCTGTTCGGCATCTCCAGGGTGTTCGTCCTCTCCTACCTTCTCTTCGCGCTCACCGGCGCCGCGGACACGGTCTCCACCGTGATCCGGGGCACCCTGCGCCAGCTCCTCACCCCAGACCACCTGCGCGGGCGGATGACCGCGGTGAACATGGCCTTCTTCATGGGCGGCCCCCAGCTGGGGGAGGTGGAGGCCGGCCTGGTGGCCTCCATCTTCGGGGTCTCCTTTGCCATCGTCAGCGGCGGGCTGGCCACGGTGCTGTTGACCCTGTGGGTGGCCTGGAGATACCCCGCCCTGCGCCGCTACACCGGCGAACCGTAGCGCCCTGGAGGGCTGCGCCTCCCCACCCTCCGCCCCGGCTTTTCGGCCACGTGGCACAATTCGGCCCTTGGTTGTATAATTTCCGATACCGACCTCCCCCGGACCTTTGCCGAGCCGAGGACACCTCGGCGCCTCACACCCAGACAGACCGAACCATGTCCGAACCCGCTATCGCGGAGCTGTCGCTGATCATCGACACCGACGCCGGGGTGGACGATGCCCTGGCCCTGATGATGGCCCTGGCCCATCCCCGAGCCCGGGTGTTGGCCATCACCACGGTCCACGGCAACGTGGCCGTGGACCAGGTCGTCCGCAATGTGGCCCTGGTGTTGGAACAGATGGGCCGCGAGGAGATCCCGATCTTTCCCGGCGCAGCCCGCCCCCTGGTTGCGCCTCCCTTGGAGGGCGGCTCCACGGCCATCATGGGCGAGGACGGCCTGGGCGGAGCCACCCAGGCCTACCCAGCCCCCCGGCTCGCCGCCGCATCGGAGCCCGCGGCCCTGGCTCTGGTCCGCCTGGCCCGCGCGCACCCAGGCCGGTTCACCCTGGTGGCCCTGGGCCCGCTCACCAATCTGGCCCTGGCCCTTCGGCTGGATCCGGGCTTTCCGGCCCGGGTGGCCCGTCTCGTGGTCATGGGCGGCGCGGTGGAGGCCCGGGGCAACACCTCCCCCGTGGCGGAGTTCAACATCCTGGCCGACCCGGAGGCCGCTGCGGTGGTGTTCGAGGCCGGTTTCCCCCAGGTCTGGCTCCTCCCCTGGGAGACCACCCTGGCCTATCCCCTGGCCTGGGAGACCTACACATCGTGGGGGCGTCGGGACACCCCCGGAGCCCGTCTCCTGACCCGGATCGGGGACCACACGGCCCAGGTGCTGCAGGACCGTTTCCACACACCGGGATACCTCCTGCCGGATCCCCTGGCCATGGCCGTGGCCCTGGACCCCGACGGAGTTCGGGACGCGCCCCACGTGGCCCTCCGGGTGGAGACCCAAGGCCACTGGGGCCGTGGCCTCACCGCGGTGGATTGGCAGGGGCACTCGGGCCTCTCGCCCAATGTCCACGTGGTGAGGGATCTGGACCCGGATCGGGCCTTCCAGTGGCTGGGCAGGGCGGTGGAAGACGTTCACGAGGAGGCGTGAAG
>JALSIX010000116.1 GCA_026989655.1 Caldilineaceae bacterium | reverse complement strand
GGAGCGAGGCGAGTGGGAAACACTGACGAGCCAAGGAGGCCATGATGAAGGGCGATTTCACCCGTTCAACCTTCAAGCGAGAAGAGCACTACAGCAGCGTGCGCTGGCAGCAGGGTCGAGTGCACCTGGACGCGGACTGGAACGAGCAGATGGACATCCTGGCTCACCGGGGACGCACCACCCACAGCGACGTCATCGGCCGGTGCGGCGGCCCCGCCGGTGACGGGCCGGACGGCGAGCCCCTGGCCGGCTTCCGCGTGGACGTGGACCCGGCGGATCCCAGCCAGCTCACCGTCTCCCCAGGGCGCTTCTACGTGGACGGCATCCTGGTGGAGAACGAGGCCCTGGTCTCCCTGGCCCAGCAGCCGGACCTGCCGCCCCTGCCCGGCAACAGCCTGGCCGACGTGCTGGTCCCGCCGGGCAGCGAGCTCAGCCCGGGGACCTACCTGGCCTTCCTGGACGTGTGGGAGCGGCACATCACCGCGCTGGAGGATCCGGCCATCCGGGAGGTGGCCCTGGGCGGGCCGGACACGGCCACCCGCACCCGGGTGGTCTGGCAGGTGAAGCTCATGGCCGCGGCGCCCCAGGGGGACGCCGAGGAGGACGTGGAAACACCCCTGAACTGCGCCTCGGAGCTGGCGGGCTGGGAGGCGGCCACCGGGGCCAGCACAGGACGCATGATGGCCCGGGCCGAGCCCACGGAGGAGACCAGCGGCCCCTGCCTGGTCCCGGCCCAGGCCGGCTACCGGGGCCTGGAGAACCAGCTCTACCGGGTGGAGGTGCATCGGGTCATCTCCGAGGACGAGATCACCGTCAAGTGGTCCCGGGAGAACGGCTCGGTGGTCACCGCCTGGCTGGGCCAGGATCCGCCTCCCAACGCCAACCGCATCACCGTGCAGAGCTCGGGCCGGGACCAGGTGCTGGGCTTTGCCGCGGACGACTGGGTGGAGCTCACCGATGACGTGCGGGAGCTGCGGGGGCAGCCGGGTCTCCTGGTCCAGGTGCAATCCGTGGAGGGCAACGTGCTGGTCCTGGACCCCGCCGTCAGCGTGGACCGGGCCGACTTCCCGGTGAACCCCAAGGTGCGTCGTTGGGACATGCCCAGCGACGTGGGCGAGATCCACGTGGACCTGACCGCGCCGGATGTCTGGATCGAGCTGGAGGACGGGGTCCAGGTGCAGTTCCAGGCTGGCCGCTACCGCACCGGCGACTACTGGACCATCCCGGCTCGGACGGCCACCCGGGACATCGAGTGGCCCCAGGATGGCTCGGATCCGCCCCAGCCTCTGGCCCTGCCACCCCAGGGGATCCAGCACCACCACTGCCGCCTGGCCCTCCTGAGCTTCGACGGCGAGGCCTGGTCCGTGCTCAGCGACTGCCGTCCCCTCTTCCCGCCCCTGACTGAGCAGATCCGCTTCTTCCACGTGGGCGGGGACGGGCAGGAGGCCATGCCCCGCCAGTTCCTGCCCCAGCCCCTACAGGTGGGGGTGAGCAACGGTCAGTGGCCTGTGGCCGGGGCCCGGGTGGCCTTCGAGATCCTGGTGGGCAACGGCCGCCTGCGGGCGCCGGGCATGGGCCTGGCCAAGCGCCTGGTGGTGGAGACGGACGCCCAGGGCGTGGCCCAGTGCGAGTGGCGGCTGGACGCCCCCAACCCCAGCCAGCGGGTTCAGG
>JALSIX010000115.1 GCA_026989655.1 Caldilineaceae bacterium | reverse complement strand
CCCCGGGAGGCGACCCAGCCGCCGGTGATCCGGGTCTCCATCGGCCGCATCGAAGTCCGGGCCCAGCTCCCGGAGCGCCTGGAACCGCCCCAGCCGCCGGCGCCGTCCCGGCCCCAGCCCCGGCGGGCCCCGGCCCTCTCCTTGAGCGACTACCTGAAACAGCGGGGAGGACGCCCATGAGCAACTTCCTGGCCATCGCCACCGTGACCGCCTCCTTGCAGAGCCTGCTCCAGGACGCCCTGAACCAGGACGTACCCGGCGCCACCGTCACCGTGGTGCGCCCGGATGGCTCCGACAACGGCCTGCCCAGCACCGGGGCCAACATCTACCTCTACCAGGTGACGCCCAACAACGCCTGGCGCAACACGGACCTGGTCACCCGCAGCAGCGATGGGCGACTGGTGAACCGGCCCCGGGTGGCCCTGGACCTGCACTACCTGCTCACCTTCTACGGCGCGGACGAGCAGTTCGAGCCCCAGCGGGTCCTGGGCAGCGTGGCCCGCACCCTGCACACCCAGCCTGTTCTGGCCCGGGAGGTGATCCAGGACGCGGTGGCCGCCACGCCGGTCCTGGTGGATTCCAACCTGGCCGAGGAGGTGGAGCTGGTGAAGTTCATGCCCCTCTCCCTCTCCCTGGAGGAGCTCTCCAAGCTCTGGTCCGTCTTCTTCCAGACGCCCTACACCCTCTCCATGGCCTACCTGGCCACCACCGTGCTCATCGAGGCGGAGCTGGCGCCCCAGCGCGCCCTGCCCGTCCAGGTGCGCAACCTCTCGGTGGTGCTCTTCCAGCAGGCCTTCATCGACAAGGTGGTGGCCCTGACCGGCGAGACCGACCCGGTGGTCTTCGGGGACACGGTGGCCATCCAGGGGGAGCGGCTGAGCGGCCCGGTCCAGGCGGTGCGGGTGGGGGGGGTGGACCTCTCCCCCGCCCAGGTGAGCAGCCGGGAGATCCGGGTGGCCCTCACGGCTCCGGCCCTGCGGGCGGGGATCCAGGGCGTCCAGGTGATCTACGACCACGGCGGTCGCTCCAACGTGGCTCCCCTGGTCCTGCGCCCTCGCATCGTCCAGGACGGGGGTGGGGCCTACCAGATCAGCGTGGCCGACGTGGTGGACCCCGGTGACGGCACCCGCTCGGCCACCGTCACCGTGCAGCTGGCGCCCCAGGTGAGCCCCCAGCAGCAGGTGACCCTCTACCTGAACCAGCGGCCGCCATCCACAGAGCCGGTGCGGGCCTACAGCTTCCCCGCGGCGGCCCGGGTCGGCGACACGGACACGGTCACCTTCCAGGTGCGGGGCGTGGCCCCAGGCGAGTACCTGGTCCGGGTGGAAGTGGCCGGCGCGGAGAGCCTCCTGGAGATGGACGGCGGCGGGAACTACAGCGCGCCAGCGGTGACCATTCCATGAAGATGCGTAGGGAGTGAGGAGTAAGGGGTAAGGAGCAAGGAGTAAAGCGATACGAGGCCCAGTTCAGTTCGGTTGGGAGCCGTGACTCCATCTTCTTCCAATCTCCGGTCTCCAGTCTCTTTCACGCATCACGTTTCACGCATCAACGCATCACGTTTCACGCATCACGTTTCACGCATCACGTTTCACGCATCACATTTCACGTTTCACCCACTGCCCATCGTGTTTCGATCCAGACGTCACACCCAGGTCATCCATGAACCCATCACCAACCGTCCCTAGCTGGACCGACGCCAACCAACGC
>JALSIX010000114.1 GCA_026989655.1 Caldilineaceae bacterium | reverse complement strand
CACCTGGTTCGCGTTGATGCCCGCCTCCGCGCCGGGAAGGCTGAGCACCCGGGAGGGCAGGAGCGCGACGAAGCTCCCCAGCAGGGGGATCTTGCGCGGCCACTGGGTGCCCACCAGGCTCACCCCGGCAATCGCCATGCTGCCGACCACCAGCCCGGCCACGGCCAGGTGGAACAGCTCCACGCGCCGCCGGCTGTGGGTGGCCACCGTCCAGAAGAGACAGAGATTCCACACCAGGATGTAGGCCCGGGGCAGGGAGAGCTCCTGCCGCAGGGGAGGAGGCGATGCCCACAGGGACACGGGCAGCATGACCCCGAAGAGGAGGAAGAGGGGCCAGTCCATGGGCGTGCGCTGGAGGAAGTATCCCAGGGAGGCGCGCCGCCAGAGCCATCCCAGGGCCAGGAGGAGCAGGCTCCCGGGCACGGCCCAGGCCGGGAAGAGGCCCGGGAAGTAGAGCGCAGGGGCAGCCAGCAGGAGAAGGAGGCCGTCGACGACAAAGGGCGTGTCCCATAGGGGGCGGACGGCGGAGAGGGGGCCTCGATCTGTCATGGATGCCAAGGTGGCTGCTCCCGTACGGTCTCGAAGAGGGTTTCCCGGGGAGTCCCGGGGCGCGCTTCTCGGGGATCATATCACGTGCTGAAGGGGGGGCAAAAGCGCGCAGGCCTGCCGGCCGGGGAGGGGGACTTCCGCGGATCCGAGCCCGTGGGCTCCCGGCCGCCCAGGCCGTGCCCCTCGCCCCCGGACGGTTCGGACGTGGACACACCGGGGCCGAGGTCCGGGCTCAGGGGCCCCGGGGCGGGCCGAGATGGAGGGAACCGCCGTCCAGGAATGGCCGTTTGGACAGGGCCAGGCTCCAGGACGCTTCGGAGCTCGTTGGCCCGAGGGAGGTGTTGTCGGATGTCCACCTCTACCACGAAAGGGAGGAGATGATGTTGGGAGAGAGAGCACTGGCCTCACCACGTGGCCGTGCCCACCTGGCCCTGTCCGTGGGCATGTTGGTCCTGTTGGGGATCGCGGCTTGGGTCCTCCGCGTTCCGGGGAGGGATCTCCAGGCTGCCGAGCCGAACGACGACCATGCAGCTCCTGCGTCCCTCTACATGCCCCTGGTGATGCGCAACTATCCGCCCCAGCCCACCATCTTCGGTGTGGAGGTCTCCGCGGGCAAGGTCCCTGCAGTGGCCGAGGCCATGCCTGGGCTGGCCTCGAGCTGGATCCGGGTCGGGGCGGCGTTGTGGTCTGCGGTCGAACCCCAGCCGGGCACCTACAATTGGGATGCCCTGGAACGCCTGGAGGAAGATCTGCGCCTGGCTTCGGCCAACGGCCTGGTGCCCATTGTCCCGGTGAAGTGGACTCCTCCCTGGGCCCAGAAGGTTCCGGGATATCCGTGCGGCCCCATCAAGGAGGAGGCCCTGGACGACTTCGCCGCCTTCATGGCGGCCCTGGTGCGGCGATACAGCGGTCCCCCGTACAACGTGCGCTACTGGGAGATCTGGAACGAGCCGGACGCGGCCTACCAGCTCGTCCCGCCCGAGGGGGGATACGGCTGCCTGGGCGACGCCGAGGATCCCTACTACGGCGGCGGGGAGTACGCGGCCCTCCTGAAGGCGGTCTACCCGGCCGTCAAGGCCGCGAACCCCACGGCCCAGGTGGTGTTCGGCGGCCTGCTGCTGGACTGCGATCCGACGCGGCCGCCCCAGGGCAAGGACTGCGCCCCGGCCCGTTTCCTGGAGGGGGCTCTCCGGGCCGGCGGAGGAGCGTACTTCGACATCCTGGCCTACCACGCCTACCCCCATTGGTTCCGGCGTGGGGAGCCCGTGGATTGGGACTTGAACCACTTCGCCTGGAGACACCGGGGTGGGATCCTGTTGGGCAAGCTGGACTTCCTGCGGGAGGTCATGGGCCGCTACGGGGTGGACAAGCCGGTGTTCATGAACGAGGGGGGGCTGCTGTGTCATCCCACCACCCCAGACTGCAACGAGGGCGGGGCCTTCAAGGAGCTGTTCCACCAGGACCAGGCCAACTACGCGGTGCGGCTGTTCATGCGGGGCTGGGCCGCCGGGCTCAAGGGCATCACCTGGTACACCCTCAACGGTCCGGGCTGGCGGGAAGGGGGCCTGCTGGACGCGGACCAGAAGCCCCGGCCGGCCTACCGCACCCTGCGCTTCCTGGTGTCCCGGTTCCGGGGCGCCCGCTACGTGGGCGAAGTGTCCCGGAACGGCGTGGAGGGCTATGCCTTCCAGCGGGGGGGCACCCGGCTCACGGTCTACTGGCGCAACGACGGCATGACCACCCCGGTGGCCCTGCCCTCGGGCGTGGCCGCGGTGTACAACTATCGGGGCGAGCCCATCACCGCCCAGGTCCAGGGCAACACGATATCCGTGGGGTTCGAGCCGGTGATCGTGGAGAGCACCGGACCCTGATCCGGGTGTCCCGGCCGGCAGCTCACCGGGGGCCCACGCCCGCCTGAGCGGGACCGCCACACACGGGGAAGAGCCGAGCCGGGCTCCCCCGTGCTCTCTGCCTGCCTCGACCTTTTCCCTCGGTAGCCCCGAATAGGGGAAGTCTGTCTCCCTCCGGGGCTACCTTCTCCCTCCCCGACGCCTCCGCGGTGGGCCCCCATCCACCAGGCGGTGATCCGTTCAACCAGACCGCAGGCCCGACCCTTCCTCCCGGACATCGTCTTCGCACCGCCCCCCTATGGGCTTCCCAGACGTCTTCCCCATGGCGGTTCCTCCCTCTGGGTGGGGTTCCATTCCTGCCTGCCCGGAGCTTCAGTTTGCCCACCGGGATCTGCTTGGCGTACAATGGGGGACCATGGGCTGCCCTCCAGGAGCGGCCGGGCTCCATGTCCGGGCTGTCGGCCCACATGGGGCCAGGCCCATTCCCCGGCTCTGTCCATCGGGCGCGAGCCCACCCATTCCGAAACCGGCTTGACCATCTGTCCTTGACAGCCGACATGTCCATCCCGTCCTTGACCGCCGATGGTCGGCAACGAGCTCCCTTCCCCGGTGCGGGAACTCCGTTCGCCCGTCCCCTCGGGGATGGGCGGAGCTCGGCCATGGAAGAGCCCCGATGGATGCGTCGTCTCCTGTGGGCGGTGCTGGCGGTGGCCCTGGTGAACGGGCTGATCCACGTCTTCCTGGTACCCCCCTGGCAACACTACGACGAGCCGGGCCATTTCGAGTACGTCTGGCTGGTGGCGGATCGGTGGAAGGTGCCCCACCCCCGCGAGGAGTACGATCTGGCCATGGAGCGGGACGTGGTCAGCTCCATGGTGGCCCGCGACTTCTACGTGGGCGTAGGTCCCCCGCCGCCGCTCCTCTCGGACGCGGGCCGGATCTGGCTTCCCATGCCCCAGACCCACGATCCGCCCCTCTACTACTTCCTGGCCGCACCGGCCATGTACCTGGTCCGCTACGCGGATACCGTGACCCAGCTCTACGCGGCCCGGCTGGCCTCGTGGGCCCTCTATCTGCTCACCGTCTGGATGGCCTATCGTCTGGTGGCCGAGCTGGTGCCCGGCGGCCATCCCCTGCGGATCGCGGTGCCCGGGATGCTGGCGCTGCTGCCCGCGTTCGTGGACCTGATGACGGCCATCAACAACGATGTGGGAGCCGTGGTGGTGTTCACCTTCTTCCTGTGGGGGGGGGTGCGCTGGTTGGTCCGGGGGTTCAGCATCGGGCGTCTGCTGTGGATCCTGGGGGCCACCGTCGCTTCGGTGCTGACGAAGAACACCGCGGCCATCGCGGTGCCGCTGTTGGGGTTTCTGGGGGTGGCCCTCTTCCTCCGGCGGGGGTGGAGCCTGCCCCGGCTGATGGGCCTCCTGGGTGTGGGTGTGGTGGCCCTGGTCGCTGCCTTCGGTTGGGGAGACGCGGCCTACTGGTACCGGGACACGGACCAGTTGCTGCCCCTCCGCCAGGAGGTGGAGGCGGCCCCCTTGGGGGAACATGCGCTGGCGCTGGAGGTGCGGGGGGATGACCCCGGCCGCCGGGTGCTCCATTTCCTGCTGCCGGAGCAGATGGACGCGCTGCGGGGACAGACCGTGACCCTGGGGGCCTGGATCTGGGCCTCGCAGGCCCTGTCTGTCCGCTCTCCGGAGCTCGCGGGCCAGTGGCGCTCCGTGGAGGTGGGCACCACGCCCACCTTCGTCGCGGTCACCGTCTCGATCCCCCAGGACATACCCTGGTTCGCTGTGACCCTGCGTCCGCTCCTGGACCGCAGCCTGGCCGAGCCGGCCGTGGTCTACTACGATGGCCTGGTCCTGGCCTTGGGCGAACGGCCCCTGGACGAGCCCCCTCGCTTCGACGGGCCCGATGGACAGACCGGCGTGTGGGGCGGTGAGCCCTTCGTGAACGGGATCCGCAATCCCTCGGTGGAGCAGGGGTGGCCATGGCTTCGCCCCGCCCTGGTGCGCTGGCTGGAGTGGCGGCTCCTCTTCCTGCCGGCCAGTGTCTTCCACCTGGTGGGTGCGGCCCTGGACTGGGAACGGACCGGATGGGTCTATCCCCTGGCCGCCCGGCGGCTTCTCCACTCCTTCTGGGCCGTCTTTCGCTGGGGCGGCCTGACCCTGGATCCCTGGTGGTACACGGTGCTCACCCTCCTGACCGGGGTGGGCCTGGTGGGCGCTCTGGTACGTCTGGCCGTTCGCGGTGCCCGCTACTCCGCCCAGCTCCGTTGGGCCCTGCTCTTCCTGGGGCTGGCAGCCGGGATCTCCTGGGGGGTGGCTCTGTTGCGTCCCCTGCCCCTGTACCCCTGGGAGGAAAAGCCCTTCATTCCCGTGGCCCGCTACGTCTACCCCTCCATTGTCCCCAGCGTCCTGGCCCTGGTGGCCGGGTGGACGGTGGGGCCTCGGCAGCGATGGCCGTGGTGGGTCCTGGGCGGGCTGTTGCTGGGGATGGTGGTGCTGAACGTGGCCTCTCTGGCGCGGATGGTGGCCGTGTTCTATCCCTCCTGAGAGGGGCGCTTCGAACGCGGCGGGCACAAGGGGCCGGGGGGCCTGGGATACGGGACAGAGCGATGGTCTATCCAGAGAGACGGCGAGATCGGAAGATGGGTGCTGGATCGCCCCCTGTGCTGCCCTCGACGGTTCAGGCCGCCGAGGGCAAGGTCTGCAACCGGGCTGGCTCCGAGCTGATCGAGGGGGCGGCGACCGGGGCCCAGAGGCCGCCTCGGCCTGGAGGCCTGGTGCGGGCGGTATCTGGATGGCGGGTGGTTCTTGTGGTGTTCCTGCTGGCCCTGGGGGGAGGAGCGTGGTGGGCCTCTCCCTGGCTCCTGTGGGCCTACCACGTGGAGCAGGCCGGTCGGCTCCTGGACCGGGGGCTGGCCTGGCCGGATCCTCGATATGTGGACACGTTGCCGGTGGCCACGGATGGGATGGCCCTGGAGGAGGCCCTGGACGCGCTGGCGCGCGCGGTCCGCTGGCGACCAGGCCATCCCCACGCGTACCGCCTGATGGGCCGGGTCCAGATGGCCCTGGGGAACTGGTCTGAGGCCGCCGCGGCCCTGGAACGGGCCCGACAGCGGGCGCCGGAACACCCCATGATGGCCTGGGAGACCGGCCTGGCCTACGAGCAGATGGTGCGCGCGATCCGGTCTGCGCCGACCGTCCCCCTGACGGATCGTCTGGCCGCCGAGGCCGCCCTGGAGACACCGCCCGTTCCCATCGACACGCCCTTCTGTGGGGAGGCCGACGAGCCCAGCCGCTGCTACGCGGGGCGCGCCGCCTTTCGCCTCCCCTATGCGGGGCTTGGGGACTCGGTGGCAGTGGAATATCCCACCTTCTTCCTCCATCCGCCGGCCAAGGCCCGGCTCCGCCTGCGGGTGCCCGCGGCGCAGACGGCCCTGCGCTTTGTCCTGGGGCTCGACCCGGTGGCCGCCCCCTGGGGCAGCGACGGCGCCACCTTCCAGGTGTGGGTGGAACCTCGGGTGGGCAGGCCCCAGATGCTCTTCGAGCACTGGATGGATCGGGCAGAGGCTGTGGAGGGATGGGTGCCGGGCTGGGCCGATCTCTCGCCCTGGGCCGGGCAGGAGGTGGTGTTGGTCCTGGGCACCGGACCGGGGCTGTCCGGCGACACCACCGGGGACTGGTATGGCTGGGGGGACGTGGCCCTGACCACTCCGGAGGCGGCACGCTATGCCCTGCAGGTGCCCCAGGTCCGCATGCGGCAGGCCTGGCTGGACGGTGGTTTCACCGGGGAGGCCATCGTGTGGCGGGGAGACGAGGCCCGCCAGGCCAAACGCTACGAGGAGGCTCTGCGCTGGTACGAACGGGCCGTACGGAGCGAGCCCCGGATGGAGGGGGCCGTGGCCTACCGTCAGGGCCTGGTCTACAAGGCCCTGGAGCAGTGGGATCGGGCCGAGGCGGCCTTTCGAGCCGGTGTCCTGGCCTGGCCCACCTTCCGGGACATGTGGTATGAGCTGGGGCTCGTGCTGCACGAGCAGGGGCGCTACGCGGAGGCTATCGATGCGCTGCGTCGAGGGGTGGAGGCTCCCCAGGGCCAGGAAGTGACACCCAGCAC
Organism: Caldilineaceae bacterium; assembly: GCA_026989655.1. Lineage (GTDB taxonomy): Bacteria > Chloroflexota > Anaerolineae > Caldilineales > Caldilineaceae > JALSIX01. The sequence continues at coordinate 134,897 of JALSIX010000114.1, read as the reverse complement.
CCTGCTCCTGGCCCTGGGCCAGATCCACCGCCAGGCCCAGGCCTGGGAGGAGGCGGCCCAGGCCTACGCGGAGGCGCTGGCCTGGGACCAGTTCACCGGTCCAGACCAGCGGGGGGTGGCCCTCTACGGCTACGGCCTGGCCCTGAGGAACCTGAAGCGATGGGAGGAGGCCCGGGCGGCCTTTGCCGCGTTCCTGGAGCTGCGGCCCGACCACTACTGGGCCCGGATCCACCAGGCCTCGGTCCTGCAACAGATGGGCCGGACCGAGGAGGCGGAGGCCCTGCTGCGCCGTGCCATCGAGCTGCGGCCGGAGATCCAGCCGGCCTACCGGGCACTGGCGGACCTGTACGCGGCGGAGGGGCGGGTGGAGGAGGCCATCGAGCTCTACCAGCAGGTGTTGGCCATCGATCCCGAGGACCAGGGGGCCCGCCAGGCCCTGATCAAGCTGTTGGCCCGGTCGGCGCCGTGAGGGAGGCGCGCGACGTGGGCACTCCGTCGGCCCTTTCGCCCGGAGGAGATGCAGAGAGGTGGCTGCCTGCCCGCTGGCTCCTGCTCCTGGCCGGCGTGGCCGCCCTGCTCTTCGTGCTCTTCCGCGACTGGGCCTACGACGATCCCTTCATCACCTTCCGCTACGCGGCCAACCTCCAGGCCGGGCTGGGCTTCGTCTACAATCCAGGGCTGCGGGTCCTGAGCACCACCACCCCCCTCTACACCCTTCTCCTGGCCCTTCTGGGCCTTCTCTGGCCCGATCTCCCTCGCCTGAGCGTCCTGGTGGGTGCCGTCAGCCTGGGGCTGGGGGGGCTGGCCCTGTACCTCCTGGGCCGATGCTGGCGGACTCCCACGGCCGGGGCCCTGGCCGCTCTCCTGTATCCCCTCTCTCCCCTGATGTTGGGGACCCTGGGCGCGGAGACCGGTTTCTACCTCATGTGGGTGCTGGGGGCCCTGGCCCTGTACGCCCGGGGGCGCTACAGGGGGGCCGCGGTGTTGGCCGGGCTGGCTACCCTCACCCGGGGCGACGGGATCCTGGTGGGGGGCGTGCTGGCCCTGGCCTTTCTGGGGAAACATCGGCGTGTCCCCTGGCGTCCCCTGGGGCTCTTCCTCCTGACCACCCTGCCCTGGTTCCTCTTCGCATGGGGATACTTCGGTTCCCCCTTTCCCGCGACCCTGGCGGCCAAGCGGTTCCAGGCCCAGATGGCCATCAGCGACTCCTTCCTGGAGGGGTTTGTCCGCATGGTGGTCAACTACGCGCGCCAGCCCCTGTACCTCCCCTATGGCCTGCTCCTGGTGTTGGGGCTGGGCTACGCGATGGTCCGGGCCCGGCCCTGGCTGCTGCTCGTGGCCTGGGGAAGCGCCTATTTCATCGGGTACACTCTCCTGGGGGTGAGCCGTTATTTCTGGTACTATGCCCCTTTCACGCCCGTGTTCCTGGCCCTGGTGGGCCTGGGCGGCCAGGCCCTGGAGGAGCTGGGCTCTCGGGCGCTGCCGGGGCTTCGGCGTCACCCCTGGTGGCGTTGGGTGCTGGCCGGGCTTCTTCTGGTGCCCCAACTGACCGGGATCCGCTACCTCTACCGCCACCCGGATCCCCGGGCCCGCATCTACCGGGACGTGGGGAGATGGCTGGCCGAGCACACGCCCCCGGGGGCTCGGGTGGGCACCCTGGAGGTGGGCATCATCGGGTACTACGCCCAACGCCCCATGGTGGACTTCGCCGGCCTCATCCAACCCGAGGTGGCCCGACAGATGGGGCGGGAGAGCACCTACGAGGACACGGCCCTGTGGGCCGTGCGGACCTATCGGCCGGAGTTCCTGGTGTTGGATCCCAACGGGTTCCCCCGGCTGATGCAGGAGTTCGTGGCGTCCCGGTGTACCCCCCTTCGGCGGTTCGCCCGGCCCGAGTACAGCGGGGAGCTGGTCGTCTATCGGTGCGACGTCTCGGACGAGAGCTCCCTGGGGCCTTCCTCCCCCTCCCTGGTTTCCCTGGCGCCCTGGAAGGGGCGGCCGTGCCCTGGCCGTGGCCCAGGGGCCACCGGACCCTCGGTGGGCCGTTCGGCCCGGGAGAGGTCGGTGGACAGCCTGGGCAGGGCCCTTTTCAACAGATTTTCTTGACAGATCCCCTGCCGGTCTGCTATGGTATGGACAAGCTGGACCGCGGGCCGTGTCCGAATTTCCATGTCGACCTCCTGGGATGTGGCCCATCCTTGCATGGCATCCTCTGCCGCATACCAAACGAGGTGTCCATCCATACCACCATATTACACCACCATATCCATATCAAGGAGGTGGACCAATGACCCGAGCGATGAAGCTCATTGCCCTGCTCGTCGTGGGGCTTCTGCTCCTCAGCGCGTGTGCACCTCCAGCCCCTCCCCAGGCCGAGGAGGCCGCGCCCATGGAAGAGGCGGCCCCCATGGAGGAGGAGGCCGCGCCGGCCGAGGAGGCGGCCCCCAGCGAGGTGGTCTTCTTCTCCACCCAGTTTGCCCCGGTGGAGGAGCAGGCCAAGTTCCGGGCCATCCTGGCCCAGGGCGGCTTTGACTTCACCGCGGTGGAGGAAGGCCCCCTGATCGACCAGCTCATCGCGAGCAAGGGCCAGGAAGCGGGGCCCATCGACGTGGTCGGCGCCCTCCACGGCACCTTCCCGCCCCTGGCTCGGGAGGAGGTGATGGCCAACCTGATCGACCTGGTGGAGGACCTCTCCGCGGATCGGGAGTTCGCGCCGGCCTTCCTGGAGACGGCCCGCCTGGGCGCGGAGGACTTCGTCTACTACGTGCCCTGGATGCAGGCCACCTACATCATGGCCGCGCACCGACAGGCCCTGGACTACCTGCCCGAGGGCGCGGACCTCAACGCGCTGACCTGGGACCAGTTCGCCCAGTGGTGCCAGAACCTGCTGGACCAGACGGGACAGCCCCGGTGTGGCCTGCCCCATGCCGGCCTCTTCCACCGCTTCCTGGAGGGCTACCTGTGGCCATCCTTCACCGGGGGCATGGTGACCACCTTCAAGAGCCCCGAGGCCGAGGAGATGCTGGCCTGGGCCCGGGACGTGCTGTGGCCCACCATCCATCCCCAGTCCATCAACTACGAGTTCATGCAGGAACCCCTCCTCTCCGGCGAGGTCTGGGTGGCCTTCGACCACACGGCCCGGCTCATCGAGGCCTTCAACACCAAGCCGGATGAGTTCGTGGCCTTCCCCGCACCGGCCGGGCCCAAGGGCCGGGGCTTCATGCCCGTCATCGTGGGCCTGGGCATGCCCCGGAACGCCCCGAACCCCGACGGCGCGGCCCAGCTCATCGACTTCCTGACCCGGCCGGAGACCCAGGGACAGGTCCTGCGGGACCTGGGCTTCTTCCCGGTGGTGGGCGGCGTGGACTTCTCCGATCTGCCGCCGGGCGTCGCGCTGGAGGCCGACGCGGTCACGGCCCAGGCCAGCGCGCCGGACGCGCTGCCCGCCCTCCTGCCGGTGGGCCTGGGCGAGCGGGGCGGCGAGATCAACCAGATCTTCCGCAACGCGTTCGACCGGGTGGTGCTGGAAGGCCAGGACATCCGCACGGTGTTGGACGAGGAGGGAGCCAACCTCCAGGCCCTGATGGACGAGACCGGTGCGCCCTGCTGGGCCCCGGACCCGCCCAGCGAGGGGCCGTGCCAGGTGCAGTGATGCCACGCTGCTGCCCTGGGTGATATTCCATCCCCGCACGATGGACGGCCGGGGCGCGCACCTCCAGCGCTCCGGCCGTCCGCCCTGCCGTTCCTTCCGGTCCTTCGAGGAACACCATGGAACCCACCCCGTCTGCTCCACCTGCTCCGCGCCGCCGCCGGATCCGGTGGGCGCCCTACATCCTCATCGCCCCCACCTTCATCTACCTGGCCCTCTTCTTCGCCTGGCCCATGGCCCAGGGGCTGATCCTGGCGATCTACGACGACGAGGCCCTGTTGACCCTGCGGGCAGAGGCCTCTCGGGACGCGCCGAAGGTGGGACACCTGCCCCAGGGCACCCACCTGGAGATCCAGGGCCAACAGAGCAATCGGTTGGAGCCCGGCGCGGAACTGGGCGAGAACGCCCTTACCGAGATCTGGTTCTACGTGCGCGCGGAGGACGCGGACGGTGGACCCGTGGCAGGATGGGTCCCGGAGCGCCGGATCCGGGTCCGGGAGCGTGCCCCGGACGGCTCACCCCTCCGGGGGACGGTGCGGATCAAGCTGGGCCAGGACGTGGATCCCCGCACCGCGGTCCATGGGGAGCCCAGGGAACAGAGCCCGGTGGTGGGCTACCTGGAGCCCCGGACACCGGTGGCGATCCAGGAGCAGGCCGTGCTGGAGGTGTGGTACCGGGTGCGGGGCCTGGACGAGGGGGGAGAGCCGGTGGAGGGATGGGCCCCCTCCCGCTACATCCAGGTCTTCGGCGACGAGAACCGCGGCCGGGTGGATCGAGGGGACACGGGCCAGTTCACCACCCGGTTCCTCGCGAAGATGTGGAACGACCGCTTCTTCCGCCCCGCGGTCACCAACACCTTCCTGCTGATGGTCCTGATCATCCCCACCCAGTTCGTCCTGGCCGTGGTCATGGCCCTGGTCATCCAGGCCCAGCTCAGGGGCAGCGATCTGCTCCTGTACATCTACGCCATTCCCCTGGGGGTGTCGGACCTGGCCGTGGGCATCCTCTGGTTCTCCATCTTCACCCAGCACGGCCTGTTGAACAGCGTCCTCTACCAGTTCGGCCTCATCGACGCGCCCACCACCTACCTCTCCGCGGAGACCAAGTACTGGATCATCGTGGCCGTCTGGCTGGCCGAGGTGTGGCGGGCCACCTCCCTGGTGATGGTGATCGTGGTCTCCGGCCTCCAGGCCATCCCCGGCGAGGTGTTGGAGGCTGCGGAGCTGTTCGGGGCCAATCTGTGGCAACGGGTGCGCTACATCACCCTGCCCCTGCTCCGGCCCAGCCTCCAGGTGGCCCTGATCCTCCGCACCATCCTGGCCCTCCAGGTCTTCGCGGTGGTCATCGCCCTCAGCGGCGGCGACGTGGTCACCGTCCTGGCCAACGAGGTCTATCGCCAGTACACGGAGTTCCGCAACCCGAACGTGGCCGCGGCCTACGCGGGCTTCATCCTCGTGCTCTCCATGATCAGTGCCTTCTTCTACCTGCGGACGATCCGCAGCCATCAGGAGGTGGCCGGATGAGCGTCCAGACCGCTCCCACCCGGGTGGAGCTGGACCCCGAGGTCCTGGCCCTGCACCGCCGGATGCGTCGCCGCCAGCAGCTCCGTCGGGGCTTCACCTACGTCCTGGGGGTCCTCATCGCGCTCTGGTACCTGGTGCCCATCTACTTCATCGGCTCCATGGCCTTCACCACCCCGGACTACGTGCGGGCCTACCCGAAGAGCGTGCTGCCCTTCATCCCCTTCTCCCTGGACACCATGGGCTTCTTCCTCCGCTCGGAGGGGATCATCCCGGGAGTGATCAACAGCATCGTCGTCGCGGTCTTCACCCTGGTCCTCTCCACCCTGATCGCCGCGCCCGCGGGCTACGCCGTCTCCCGGTTTCTCTTTCCAGGGCGGGACTTCTTCCGCCTGGCCATCCTGGCCGTGCGGGCCTTCCCCGTGGTGATCCTGGCCGTGCCCCTGGCGGTGGTCTTCATCGCGGCGGGCATCTTCGACACCGTGTACGCGGTGGGGCTCATGCACACCGCGCTGACCCTGCCCACCACCGTGCTGGTCATCGGCAGCGTCTTCGCCAGCATTCCCTACGAGCTGGAGGAGGCGGCCATGGTCTTCGGCTGTACTCCTTTCCAGGCCTTCCGCCATGTGGTCCTGCCCCTGGTCCTGCCGGGCATCGCGGCCTCGGCCATCTTCACCTTTGTCATGTCCTGGAACGAGGTCTTCGCGGCCAGCATCCTCACCGTCCAGAACCGCACCCTGCCGGCCCAGGTCCTCTTCGCCCTCTCCAACTCCTCCGAGGCCTACCAGTTCGCGGGGGGCTTCTTCATGATGGTGCCGGCCCTGATCTTCATCTTCTTCATCCGGCGGTACCTGTTCAACATGTGGGGACAGGTGACCAAGTAGGAGCGCAGCATGGCGGAGATTCGCATCGAGCGGGTGACCAAGCGTTTCGGCGACTTCGTCGCGGTCAACGACGTGACCCTGACCGTCCAGGACCAGGAGTTCGTGGTCCTGCTGGGGCCCAGCGGGTGCGGCAAGACCACCCTCCTCCGGGCTGTGGCGGGCCTGGGCATGGCCGACGAGGGGCGCATCCTCATCGATGGGCGGGACGTGACCTATCTGCCTCCTCGCGACCGCAACATCTCCATGGTCTTCCAGAGCTACGCCATCTTCCCCCACATGAAGGTCTACGACAACATCGCCTTCGGGCTGAAGATGCACAAGGTGGACCGGGCCGAGATGGAGCGTCGGGTGCGTCAGGCCGCGGAGCTCCTCCACATCGAGGAGCTGTTGGACCGTTTCCCGAGCAACCTGAGCGGGGGGCAGCGGCAGCGGGTGGCCGTGGCCCGGGCCATCGCCATGCAGTCCAAGGTGTTGCTCATGGACGAGCCCCTGAGCAACCTGGACGCGCTCCTGCGGCTGGAGATGCGGGCCGAGCTGAAGCGCCTGTTGCGGGAGATCGGCGCGACCACCATCTACGTCACCCACGACCAGATCGAGGCCCTGAGCATGGGCGACCGCATCGCGGTCATGCGGGATGGGACGATCCAGCAGTACGACCGCCCCACCGTGGTCTACGACAGGCCGGTGAACCGCTTCGTTGGGGGGTTCATCGGCAACCCGCCCATGAACTTCATCCACGGCCAGGTGGCCCAGATGGATGGGGTGCTCACGGTCCGGGTGGGCCACCTGCACGTGCGCCCGGAGGAGGAGATGATCCCGCTGCTGGGCGGCCACGTGGGGCGCCCGGTCCTGTTGGGGATCCGGGCGGAGAACATGGAGGTCTTCGACCGGCCGGTGGAGGAGGGGCTGAAGGTCCGGGTGTTGGTGGTGGAGCCCCTGGGCTCCCAGAACCTGCTCACCGTGCGCATCGGCCAGGACACCATCAAGGTGGCCACCCACCCCTCCTTTCAGGTCCAGGCCGACCAGGAGATCTGGCTCCGCTTTCCCCCGGACAAGATCCGCTGGGTGGACCCGGACACCGAGCAGGTTCTCTATCCCTGAGGCCCCCAGACGCGGCGAGGGGGTGGTCGGCCTGGGCCGCCACCCCCTCTTGTCTGCCAAAGGCTGCCCCCCTGGGAGGCCGAGCTCCCTCAGTCCAGCCCCAGGTCCAGCTCTTCCTCCTCGGTCTCCTTGCCCTCCTCCTCGGAGAGCTCGCCCAGCTCCAGCTCCTCGTCCAGCTCGAAGGGCAGGGAGGCCATGCTGGCCATCTCCCGGAGGGCGGCCAGCTCCGCGGCGTCCAGCTCGAACTCCTCCAGGTCGGGCAGTTCCAGCTCCAGCTCCTCGCCCAGCTCCTCGGCCTCGGCCTTCAGCCGCTGGACCAGGGCCTGGACCTCCTGGCGCTCCTCCTCCTGGCGTCGTCGGGCCCGGAAGCCGGTGCCCACCGGGATGAGCTTGCCGATGATCACGTTCTCCTTCAGGCCCCGCAGGTCGTCCCGCTGGCCCCGGATGGCCGCCTCGGTGAGGACTCGGGTGGTCTCCTGGAAGCTGGCCGCGGCCAGGAAGCTCTCGGTGTTCAGCGCGGCCTTGGTCAGCCCCAGCACCACGGGCTCTGCCTTGGCCGGCCGGCCCCCCGCGGCCACCACTGCCTCGTTCACGTCCGCGAACTTGAACCGATCCACCAGCTCGCCGGGCAGGAAGTCCGTGTCGCCGGTGGAGCGGACGATGACCCGCCGCAGCAGCTGGCGGATGATCACCTCGATGTGCTTGTCGTGGATGGCAACCCCCTGGCTGCGGTAGACCTTCTGCACCTCCTCCAGCAGGTAGAGCTGACAGGCCTCTCGCCCCTGGATCCGCAGGATCTCCTTGGGGTTCTTGGCCCCCTCGGTGAGCTGGTCCCCTGCGTGGACGTAGTCGCCCTTGTCCACCCGCAGGCGGGCATTGGCCGGGATGTCCGTCTCCCAGGTCAGGGTCTCCTCCCGGCGGATGATGACCTGGCGACTGTCCGGGTCCACGAAGACCGTGCCCTCCATGCCGGCCCGGATCACCTGCTCCTCGTCCTCCGGGTGGCGGGCGATGGGGGTGTCCTCCTGGACCCGGTCCTCGTCCTCCACCAGGAGGAGATAGCCCTCGGGGATCTCCACCTCCCGGCGCTTGAGCTCCGTCCGGGTGATCCGGAGCTTGCGCTGTTCGCCCTCCCAGTAGATGTCCACCAGGCCGTCGATCTCCGCGATGACGGCCTCGCCCTTGGGCGTCCGCACCTCGAAGAGCTCCTCCACCCGGGGCAGACCCTGGGTGATGTCCTCGCTGCCGGCCACGCCGCCGGTGTGGAAGGTGCGGAGGGTGAGCTGGGTGCCGGGCTCGCCGATGGACTGGGCCGCGATGATGCCCACCGCCTCGCCCAGCTTGATGAGGCCGCCCCGGGCCAGGTCCTCGCCGTAGCACTGGCGGCACAGGCCGAAGCGGGTCTCGCAGGCCAGGGGGGTGCGCACGTAGACCCGGGTGATGCCGTAGCGGCGGATGGTGACCATGGCCGCCTCGTCCAGCAGGGTCCCCCGTTCCAGCAGCACCTTGCCCGTCTCCGGGTCCAGCACATCAGCGGCCAGGACCCGGGTGGCGATCCGCTCCTCGAAGGTCTCGCCCACGGACGCGGCGTCCTCCTCGGAGATCCACATCCCCGCGGTGGAGCCGCAGTCCTCCTCGGTGATGATCACGTCCTGGGCCACGTCCACCAGGCGGCGGGTCAGGTAGCCCGCGTCCGCGGTGCGCAGGGCCGTGTCGGCCAGCCCCTTCCGGGCGCCGTGGGTGCTCAGGAAGTACTCCAGCGCGGTCAGGCCTTCCCGGAAGTTGGAGCGGATGGGCAGGGGGATGATGCGGCCGTTGGGATCGGCCATGAGGCCCCGCATGCCCGCCAGCTGGCGGACGGTGTTCACCCCGCCCTTGGTGGAGCCGGACTGGGCCATGGCCCCCAGGCCCACGTAGGGGTTCAGGCGCTTGCGCACGGCCTCGGTGACCTCGTCCGTGGCCCGGGTCCACAGCTCCACCACCTTGTTGTACATCTCCTCCTCGGTGAGCCGGCCCCGGCGGAACTGTTCCTCCACCCGGGCCACCTCCTCGCTGGTCCGGGCCAGGATCTCCTCCTTCTCCTCGGGCACCTGGATGTCGCTCACCGCGATGGTGATCCCGGAGCGGGTGGCGTATTCGAAGCCGATGTCCTTGATGTTGTCCACGGTGACCGTGGTCACCTCGCGGCCCAGGTGTTTGTAGCAGCGCTCCACCACCTGGTTCACGCCCTTCTTGTCCAGGAGCTCGTTGACGAACCACATCTCCTCCGGCAGGATCCGGTTGAAGAGGATGCGGCCCACGGTGGTGCGGATGATGCGCTCCTGGGGCCAGCTCGCGCCCAGCAGGTGTTTCCGGCGGAGCGCCTCCAGGACCTCGTCCATGGCGGCCCGGCCGAAGCCGGTGATGGCCTGGATCATGTGGCGCTCGCCCTGGGCGTAGATGTCCATGAGCTCGCCCACCGTGGCCAGGCCGTGTTGCTGCAGCGCGTTCCGTACCCGGTCGCTCAGCTCCAGCTCCTCCAGGGGCATCCGGTCGAACTTGCTGGTGAAGCGCACCCGGATGGGCTCCCGCAGGCGGAGCTTGCCGATCTGGTGGAGGTATTCGGCCTCCTCCATGCTGCTGAGCAGGGGGAGCTCCTGGTCGGGCTTGTCCGGGTCCTCCTCGATGGTCAGGTAGTAGACCCCCATGACCATGTCCTTGGAGGGCCCCACAATGGGCTCGCCGCTGCTGGGCTTCAGCAGGTTCTGGCTGGAGAGCATCAGGGTGCGGGCCTCCTCCACCGCCTGGTTGCTCAGGGGCACGTGGACGGCCATCTGGTCGCCGTCGAAGTCCGCGTTGAACGCGGCGCAGACCAGGGGGTGGAGGTGGATGGCGCTGCCCTCCACCAGGACCACCTCGAAGGCCTGGATGCCCAGGCGATGGAGGGTGGGGGCCCGGTTGAGCAGCACCGGCCGCTCCCGGCAGATCTCCTCCAGCACGTCCCACACCTCCGAGGCCTGGCGGTCCACCATGCGCTTGGCGCTCTTGATGTTGTGCGCGTAGTTGTACTCCACCAGGCGCCGCATGACAAAGGGCTTGAAGAGCTCCAGGGCCATCTTCTTGGGCAGACCGCACTGGTGGAGCTTCAGGGTGGGCCCCACCACGATCACCGAGCGGCCCGAGTAGTCCACCCGCTTGCCCAGCAGGTTGCGGCGGAAGCGGCCCTGTTTGCCCTTGAGCATGTCGCTCAGGCTCTTGAGCTTGCGCTTGCCGCTGCGGCTGACGGCCCGGCCCCGGCGGCCGTTGTCGATGAGGCTGTCCACCGCTTCCTGGAGCATGCGCTTCTCGTTGCGCACGATGACGTCCGGCGCGCCCAGCTCCAACAGCCGCTTCAGGCGGTTGTTGCGGTTGATCACCCGACGGTACAGGTCGTTCAGGTCGCTGGTGGCGAAGCGGCCGCCGTCCAACTGGACCATGGGCCGCAGGTCCGGCGGGATGACCGGCAGCGCGGTGAGGATCATCCACTCCGGCCGGTTCCCGCTCTTGCGGAAGTTCTCCACCACCCGGAGCCGCTTGGCGGCCTTTTTGCGTCGCTGTTTGCTGCGGGTGGTGCGGATCTCCCGGCGCAGCTCCTTGGCCATCTTGTCCAGGTCCAGCTTGGCCACGATGTCCCGGATGGCCTCCGCGCCCATGTTGGCCTTGAAGACCGTGCCCCAGCGCTCCTGGAGCTCCCGATAGTGGGACTCGGTGAGGAGCTGTTGCTCCCGGAGGCTCTTCAGCTCCTCGATGTCCCGCTCGATGGCCTCCTGCAGCCGTTGACGCCGTTCCGCCTGCTCGCTGCGCAGCCGCTCCACCAGGGCCTCCAGCTCCTGGCGCACGTGGTCCCGCTGGGCCTGGATCACCTCCTGGATCCGGGCCTTCTCCTGGTCGGACTCGGCCTGGAGCCGGTTCAACTGTTCCTGGACGTGCTCGTTCACCAGGGCCTCGTGCTCCGCGGAGACCACCTCGCCCTGGTGGACGATGGGGGTGTCCACCCAGCTCAGCCCTCGGGACTCGGGGGCCTTCTTGCCCAGGTGGCGTTGGATCCACATCTGCAGCTCCTGGGCCTGGCCGATGGTCTCGGAGGAGCGCCGGTTGATCCGCTCGTCCAGGGCCTGGATCTGGTTGGCCTCCTCCTGGTCCAGCTCGGCCAGCCGCTCCTGGGCCTGGGCCTGGAGCAGGTCGATCTTCTCCTGGATGTCGCTGTCCACCTTGGCCATCCGCTGTTCCAGCTCCCGTTCCAGCCGTTGGATGGCCCGGCCCCGGGCGTCCTCGCTCACCTCGGTGACGATGTACTGGGCGAAGTAGAGGACCCGTTCCAGGTGGCGGGGGCTGATGTTGAGCAGGAGCCCCAGGCGGCTGGGGATGCCCTTCACGTACCAGATGTGGCTCACGGGCGAGGCCAGCTCGATGTGGCCCATGCGCTCTCGGCGCACCCGGCTGGGCGCGACCTCCACGCCGCACTTGTCGCAGACGATGCCCTTGTACCGCACCCGCTTGTACTTGCCACAGGCGCATTCCCAGTCCTTGGTGGGCCCGAAGATCCGCTCGCAGAAGAGGCCATCCCGCTCCGGCCGCAGGGTGCGGTAGTTGATGGTCTCCGGCTTGGTCACCTCGCCGTAGCTCCACTCCCGGATCTGTTCCGGAGAGGCCAGGGAGATGCGAATGGCGTCGAAATCTTGGACTTCCATGGGATCTCTGTCTCCTTACTCGCCGTCCCGGCTCAGGGGACCCGGGATGTTCAGGCTGAAGCCCAGGCGGGGCAGGCGCTCCTCCACCACCTCTTTGCCGAACTGGATCACCTCGTCCTTCTCGTTGATGACCTCCACGTTCAGGGCCAGGCTCTGCAGCTCCTTCACCAACACCCGGAAGCTCTCGGGCACGCCCGGGCTCTGGATCTCCTCGCCCTTGACGATGGCCTCGTAGGCCTTCACCCGACCGGTGACGTCGTCCGACTTGATGGTCAGCATCTCCTGGAGGGTGTAGGCCGCGCCGTAGGCCTCCAGGGCCCAGACCTCCATCTCGCCGAAGCGCTGGCCGCCGAACTGGGCCTTGCCCCCCAGGGGTTGCTGGGTGACCAGGCTGTAGGGCCCGGTGCTCCGGGCGTGGACCTTGTCCTCCACCAGGTGGTGGAGCTTGAGCATCTGCACCACCCCCACGGTCACCGGCTCATCGTAGGGCTCCCCGGTCTTGCCGTCGTAGAGGATCTGCTTGCCGGTGATGGGCAGGGGCAGGCCCAGCTCCTGGCTCAGGGCCTCGGCCTTGGCCCGCAGGGCCTCGCCCGTCAGGTCCCCGGGCTCGACCTGGTGGAAGCGCAGCCACTCCTGCAGGGCCACCTCCACCGCGTACCGGTCCGACTCCGGCGTGGCGCGACGCCGGGCATGGTCCGGGGTCATCACCCGGTCGGGGTCGTGGTCCTGTTCCAGGAGCCACTCCCGCATGGCCGCGTAGCGGGCGTAGGTGCGATCCCGGAAGAGGCGATCCGGATCGTAGTCCGGCAAGTTGCCCAGCCATTCCAGCAGGTAGATGCGCAGGACGTCCTGGTCGTCCTCCAGGGTGCTGGGCGGGATCTCCGCCTCCTTGACGTAGGCCCAGGCCCGCTGGGTGACCGCCTGCCAGGCCCGGTCCATGAGCCAGGCCCGGGCCAGCTCCGCCTCGATCTCCTCCTCCTTGGCCCCGTCGAAGACCGGGGTCTCCACGTAGAAGCCCAGGCGCGAGGCCGCCCAGCCCAGGTGGGTCTCCAGGATCTGGCCGATGTTCATGCGGCCGGGCACGCCCAGGGGGTTCAGGATGATGTCGATGGGGGTGCCGTCCTCCAGGAAGGGCATGTCCTCGGTGGGCACCACCTGGGAGATGACCCCCTTGTTGCCGTGGCGGCCGGCCATCTTGTCGCCCTCGGTGATGCGTCGGCGCTGGGCCACGCTCACCCGGACCATCTTCTCCACGCCCGCGGGGAGGTCCTGGTTCTCCTCCCGGGTGAAGACCTTCACGTCCACCACCTTGCCCCGCTCGCCGTGGGGCAGGCGCAGGGAGCTGTCCTTCACCTCCCGGGCCTTCTCGCCGAAGATGGCCCGCAGCAGCTTCTCCTCCGGGGTGAGCTCGGTCTCGCCCTTGGGGGTGATCTTGCCCACCAGGATGTCGCCGGGCTTCACCTCCGCGCCGATGCGGATGATGCCGTCCTCGTCCAGGTCCTTCAGGGCGTCCTCGCCCACGTTGGGGATGTCCCGGGTGATCTCCTCGGGGCCCAGCTTGGTCTCCCGGGCCTCGGCCTCGTGTTTCTCGATGTGGATGGAGGTGTACTTGTCCTCCTGGACCAGCCGCTCGCTGAGCAGGATGGCATCCTCGAAGTTGCCCCCCTCCCAGCTTACGTAGGCCACCAGCACGTTCTGGCCCAGGGCCAGCTCGCCGTTCTCGGTGCTGGAGCTGTCGGCCAGGACGGTGCCGGCCTCCACCCGATCGCCCTTCTGGACCACCGGACGCTGGTCGATGCAGGTGCTCTGGTTGCTGCGGTTGTACTTGCGCAGGGCGTAGCTGCGCCGGGTGCCGTCGTCCTCCAGGACCACTACCTCGGAGGAGGTGACGCTCACCACTTCGCCGGGGTTCAGGGCCAGCACCACCTGGCCCGAGTCCACGGCCGCCTGGTACTCCATGCCCGTGCCGATGAGGGGCGCCTCGGGGCGCACCAGGGGCACGGCCTGGCGCTGCATGTTGGAGCCCATGAGGGCCCGGTTGGCGTCGTCGTGTTCCAGGAAGGGGATCAGGGACGCGGACACCCCCACGATCTGCTTGGGCGAGACGTCCATGTAGTCGATCCGCTCGGGCTGCTCGAAGAGGAACTTGTCCGCGCGGCGGGCCGAGGGCCGGGGGTTCAGGAAGTGGCCCACCTCGTCCAGGGGCGTGCTGGCCTGGGCGATGCTGTGCTCCTCTTCGTCGTCCGCGTTCAGGTAGACCACCTCGGTGCTCACGTAGGGCCGCACCTGGAACGCCTCCCGGTCCGGGAGCTGGGCCAGCCGCTCGGCCAGCTCCCGGTCGATCTGGGTCCCCTTCTCCGCGAGGACCTGGCCGCTCTCCGGGTCGGTGACGGTCTCGGCCAGCTCGTGGCCCACCAGCCGGTCTGCCCGGCTCTCCACGGTCTTCTTGACCCGTCGGTAGGGCGTCTCGATGAAGCCGAAGGGGTTGATGCGGCCGTAGGTGGCCAGGGAGCCGATGAGGCCGATGTTGGGGCCTTCCGGCGTCTCGATGGGACAGATCCGGCCGTAGTGGCTGTAGTGCACGTCCCGGACATCGAACCCGGCCCGCTCTCGGCGGAGCCCCCCGGGGCCCAACGCGCTCAGGCGACGCTTGTGGGTCAGCTCCGAGAGGGGGTTCGTCTGGTCCATGAACTGGCTGAGCTGGCTGCCCCCGAAGAACTCCCGGATGGCGGCCACCACCGGCCGGATGTTGATCAGGCTCAGGGGGGTGACCGACTCCGGATCCCGGATGGACATGCGCTCTCGGATCACCCGTTCCATGCGCAGGAGGCCGATGCGGAGCTGGTTCTGGACCAGCTCGCCCACGGTCTTCACCCGGCGGTTGCCCAGATGGTCGATGTCGTCCGGGCGGTGGCGGCCGTTGTTGATGTCGATGATGCGCCGCACCACGGCCACCAGGTCCTCGGGGGTCAGGATCCGGGTCTCCAGGGGCGTGTTCAGGCCCAGGCGTCGGTTGAGCTTGTACCGTCCCACCCGTCCCAGGTCGTAGCGCCGGGGGGAGAAGAGCAGGTTCTGCAGGAAGTTGCGCGCGTTGTCCAGGGTGGGGGGATCCCCAGGGCGCAACTTCTTGTAGAACTCCATCAACGCGTCCTGGACGCCCTTCTCCGGGTCGTCGGTGGGGTTGCTGGTGGCATCCCGTTCCAAGGTGGCCTCGATGTAGGGATGGTCCGGGTCGTCGTCGATCTCCGCGAACAGGGCCCGGATCTCCTCATCGGTGCCGTAGCCGATGGCCCGGAGGAGGATGGTGACCGGCAGCTTGCGCTTGCGGTCCACCTTCACGCTGACGATGTCCCGCTTGCTGGTCTCGAACTCCAGCCAGGCGCCTCGGCTGGGGATGAGCTTGGCCCCGGCCAGGTCCCGGCCGGTGGCCCGGTCCTCCTCCACGGTGAAGTAGACCCCCGGCGAGCGGATGAGCTGGCTGACCACCACCCGCTCGCTGCCGTTGACGATGAAGGTGCCCGAGGGGGTCATCAGGGGGAAGTCCCCCAGGAAGACCTCCTGCTCGGCCACCTCGCCGGTCTCCCGGTTGATGAGCTGGACCTCCACCCATAGGGGCGCGGCGTAGGTGATGTCCCGCAGGCGGCATTCGTCCTCGCTGTACTTGGGCTCCCCGAACCGATGCCGGCCGAAGTGGAGCTCCAGGTTCTTGTTGAAGCTGACGATGGGGGAGAGCTCCTGGAGCAGTTCCCGCAGCCCCTCCTCCTTGAACCACTCGTAGCTGCGCAGCTGGATCTCGATCAGCCGGGGGAGATCCACCACGTTCGGGGTACGGGCATAGGACTTGCGCACGGTACGCCGGCCGTTCTGCGGGACGGCGGAAAGGGTGGGGGGGTGGGCAACAGGTTGGGTCATGGGGCTTCAACTCCTTGTACCGTCGGTCGTGTGCCCGGACTGGGCACCCCGTGGCTCGATGGGCACGGGGATCTGCCGGCGCATTGGGCTCTCGGCCCGCGGGACAGCCCACGCGCCATCTCCCTGCAGGAGGCCTGGGCCGCTGGGGGCCCGGTTCCGGCGCCGCCGGTCCATGGTCCGTTCCTGGACGCGCAAAAAGGCCACGAACAGAAAAAACCCAACTCCACGGCACCTGGGTTGGGCTACATATGCGTTCGTGGCCGTCTTTTGTCCATGCGGTCGGCTATCGGTCTCTGTCGGACCAGGGGGTGACGTGCCGCCAATCGAGCCTCGATCCAGTTGGGATGAGCGCGTTCTGCCTCCGCGTCCGCAACGACCAAGAATAACACAGCCGGCGGGGACGCGTCAAATTGGGGCAGGGCGGGATCTCGGGAGGGGCTCGGCCCGGCCGGTGGCCCCCCTCCAGGGCCTCAGAGCATGGACTCCAGTCGGGTGGCCCAGCCCAGGAGTTCCTCGTCCCGGCCGAAGGGGGCCACCAGTTGCAGCCCCAGGGAGAGCCCGCCGGGCAGCTCCTCTGCGGGCAGGGTGATGGCCGGCACGCCCGCGTGGGTCCAGGGCAGGTTCATGCTGGGATCGCCGGTGGAGTCGATGCCCTGGGGGGCCGGGCCGGTGGCTGCCGGACAGGCCCACAGGTCGGCGCCCGCCGCTTCCAGGGCCTGGGCCACGGCCTGCCGCAGTGCCAGCCGACCGGCCCGGGCGGCCTCCACCTCGGCCGGGGGTACCTGGCGGCCCTGGTGGATCAGCGCCTGCATGGCCTGGCTGTAGCGATCGTCGTAGCGGGCGAACCACCCCGCGTGGACCTGGGCGGCCTCCGCGGCCATGAGGCGGCGGTGTCGTGTCTCCAGGGCCGGGAAGTCCTCCAGGAAGGGAGCCTCCACCACCTGGACGCCCTGGTGGGCCAGCCGCTCCATCTGTCCGCGGAAGCGATCCAGGGCTTCGGCGCTGGCCCGTTCCAGGTAGGGGCCCACCGGGATGGCCAACACCGGCAGCTCCGCGGAACGGGACTGGACCGCGTCGGGGCGCCAATCCCGACACACCGCGGAGGCGGCCAGGGCCATGCCCGGGGTGTCCTGGGTGAAGAGCCCCACGTGGTCCAAGGAGGGCGAGAGGGGCAGGAGCCCGGCCGTGGGGATGCGGTCGTAGCTGGGCTTGAAGCCCACGATGCCGCAGTAGGCCGCGGGCCGGATCACCGAGCCGATGGTCTGGGTCCCCAGGGCCAGGGGGCAGAGGCCCGCAGCCACCGCGGCCGCGGAGCCGCTGCTGGACCCGCCAGGGGTGTGGCCGGGGTGGCGGGGGTTCCGGGTGGGGCCCGGGTGGAAGTACGCGAACTCGGTGGTCACGGTCTTGCCCGCGACCAGACAACCCGCCTGCCTCAACCGGGTCACCACCCAGGCCTCCGGCCCGTCGAAGAGCTCCGCGGGCAGCCGGGAGCCGGCCTGGGTGGGAAAGCCGTCCACCCGGAAGATGTCCTTGACCCCCAGGAGTGCCCCGAAGAGGGGGGGGCGGCCGTCGGCCTCCGGATAGCTGTTCAGGAGCTCCACGGCCTCCTCGATCAGCCGTTCCCGTCGACGGTTCTCGGGCAGGAAGGCATGGATCACCGGCTCCACCTGCCGCATGCGGTCGCAGAGCGCATGGATGTGGTGGACCAGGCTCAGCCGATCCGCGCGCAGGTCCTGGACCGTGGCCAGGAGGGGAAGGGGGTAGGTGTACATGCTTCTCACCGAAGACGTGCTCGCGTGTTCTCGCATGGGACGACGTTGCAGGGACAGGACCGACGGCCCCAGGCGGCCTACGGGGCCAGGAAGAGCTCGGCTGCGCCCAACAGGGCCGCCCGGGCGCCCAGGTGGCCCTGCAACACAGGGACGGGCAGGCCCGTCGCCAGGGCAGGCCCAAAGAGCTCGAAGGCCCGGGCGATCCCGCCCATCACCAGGACGGCCTGGGCCTGAAATGCGGCCACGAAAGGGGCCAGGAAGGCGGCCAGGTCTTCCCCAAAGCCCTGGAAGACCTGCCGGAGCCGGGGATCGCCGGCCCGGGCCTGGGCCGCCGCGGCCGGAAGGTCGGCGGAGACGACCCCCGCGGCCTGCAGTCGAGCCGCGAGCCCCCGGGTGGAGAAGACCGCGTCCGCGGGCTCTCCTTGGAAGAGCACCGGGTAGAGCCATCCATGGGGCGGAACCCCTGGCCCACGGGTCACCGGCCGGCCATCCACCAGAAAGGCGGAGCCACAGCCGGTGCCCAGGGTGATGCCGAGGATACGGCCGTAGGGGCGGCCCACGCCGTGGCGGGCCTCGCCCACCAGGGCAGCCTCCGCGTCGTTCCGAAAGCGGATATCCAGCTCCGGGGCTCCTAGCCGCTCGCGCAGGGCCTGGCCCACGTCCAGGCCGTACAGGGCCTCGTATTTGGCAACGCCCTGAATGTAGCTGATCCCGGTCCGGTAGTCAAATGGGCCGGGGAAGGCCAGCGCCAGACCCCACAGCCGGCGGATGGGGGGCGGGCGGTTCCAGGCCTTCTGGACGGCCTGGACGAAGGTGGCCAGGAGGGTGTCGGCGTCGGCCTGGCTGTCCACCGGGGTCACGTGGACCGGGCCCAGCAGCTGGCCACCGGAGGTCACCCGGCCGCTTTTCACCGAGCTGCCGCCCACATCCAGGGCGATGATCTCCGGGGCGTGGGAGGCGTTGCTCCTGGGCTCGTGGGGGCGTTGGGCGGGGAAGGGGTGTTCCCTCATGTGGGGGCTCTCTCCGGGGCGTGGCGCTCCTCCAGCGCGCCCAGCTCGGCGAAGATCGGCTCCAGGGCCTGGTACGCGGCCTGGAAGAGCGGGTAGAGCTGTTCGTAACAGGCCCGGGCCTCTGGATCGGGCTGGAGGGTGTGGACCACGGGGTTCATCTGCTCGGCCATCTCGAAGCCCGGGTAGAGCCCCACGGCCACACCGCCCACCAGGGCTGCCCCCATGGAGGTGGCCTCCTCCAACACGGCCAGCCGTTGCACGGGCAGCCCGTAGATGTCGGCCATGAGCTGGTTCCAGAGACGGCTGGCCCCGCCGCCGCCGATGACGCGCATGGCCTGGATGGCGGCCTGCTGGCTGCGAAGGGTGTCCAGGATCAGGCGGAGGTTGAGGGTGATGCCTTCCAACACGGCCCGAATCAGCTCCGCCCGGGTGTGGCGGATGGTCAGCCCCACGAACGCGCCCCGGGCCCGAGGGTTCCACCAGGGGCTCCGTTCCCCCATCAGGTAGGGGAGGAAGAGGAGCTGGCCCGCGCCGGGTGGGACGCGTTCGGCCTCCAGGTTCATCAGCTCGTAGGGGCTGATCTGGAGCCGTTCTCCGGCCTCCACCTCCAGCGGACAGAGGTGATCCCGGGCCCACTGGTAGGAGGCACCCGCGGCCTGCATGGTCCCCATGGGCAGGAACATCCCGGGCACCACATGGCAGAAGGTGAAGGTCCGCTGTTCCGGATCCCGCAGGGGGGTGGAAGATGCCAGGCCGATCCAGGCGGAGGAGCCCACGTAGTTGTAGGTCATGCCCTCGGCCACCGCGCCCGCGCCCGCGGAGGCGCACGCGCCGTCGCCGCCCCCGATGACCACCGGGGTCCCCGGGGCCACGCCCACCTCCGGGGCCACCTGGGGCGTCACATGCCCCACCACCTGGGCGGACGGCTGCACCGAGGGCAGCCGTTCCGGGGGCAGCTCGGCCGCGTCCAGGATGGCCGACGACCACGTCCACCGGTCCAGGTCGAACAGGTTCATCCCCGAGGCATCCGAGGGGTCTGTGACGAAGGCGCCGGTGAGGCGGGCCACCATCGCGTCCTTGGCGTGGACGAACTTGTGGGTTTCCCGGAAGACGTCCGGCTCGTGGTCCCGCAGCCAGAGGATCTTCTCCAGGGAGTAGGAGGGGCTGAGCCGGTGGCCGGTGATGCGGTAGATCTCCTCTGGGCCGATCCGCTCCGCGAGCCAGCGGGTCTGCTCCAGGGCCCGTTGGTCGGCCCAGATGATGGCCCTGCGCAGGGGCCGGCCCTGCCGATCCAGGGGGACACAGCCCATCATCTGGCCGCTGAAGGCGATGCAGCCGATCTCCTTGGGGGGGATCCGGGTCTCCTGGAGCAGCCGGCGGGTGGAGCCGCACACGGCCTGCCACCAGTCCTCCGGGTCCTGTTCGGCCCATCGGGGGTGGGGAAACGCGGTGGCGTAGCCGTGGAAGGCACGGCCCACCAGGCGGCCCTCTGCATCGTAGAGGGTGGCCTTGTTGCCGGTGGTGCCCAGATCGTGGGCCAGGACATAGGACGCCACGGGGTTACCCCTTGATCGCGCCCACCAGGAGGCCCCGGGCGATGTAGCGTTCCAGGACGATGGCCATGACGATGACGGGCAGGATCATGATCAGGATGAGGACGGACATGTACCACCACTGGGGTCCCCGGGTGGCGTTCTGGGCCGCGACCAGCAGGGGCATGGTCTGGGAGTTGGCGCCGGAGAGGAAGAGGGCCAGCAGGTACTCGTTCCAGGCGAAGACCAGGATGAAGAGGAAGGTGGCCACCAGGCCCGGCAGGGCCAGGGGCAGGACGATGAGCCAGAAGATCTGGTAGCGTCCGGCGCCGTCGATGGCCGCGCTCTCCTCCAGCTCCACGGGCACGGACTGGAAGTAGTCCCGCATGAGCCAGACCACGATGGGCAGGTTGGTGGCGGTGTAGGTGATCACCAGCGCGGTCCGGGTGTCCAACAGACGGAGCTGTTGGAAGAGGACGTAGATGGGGATGACCACGGCCACCGGCGGCAGGATGCGCTGGGAGATGAGCCAGAAGGCCACGTCCTGGTTGCCCAGGGCGCGGCGGAACCGGTGGTTCAGGGCCGAGACGCTGACCACGGCCAGGGCCATGGCCACCGCCACCGCCAGGGGCCAGGGGACCCCCAGCACCACGGCCACCACGGCCAGGCCGATCCAGCCGATGACCAGGCCCACGGCCCCCAGCTTGGGTCGGTAGGTGAACCGGGTCAGGCCGTAGGCCGCGGCCGTGCCCAGGACCAGGGCCAACACCGAGCTGGAGAGGGCGATGACCGTGGTGTTGACGTAGGGGCGGAGGGTGTCGTTGCGCAGATCCACGAAGATGTAACGCCAGGCGTGGAGGGAGGGCTGGAAGTCCACGAAGGGCAGGTAGACCGGCCCGGTGTTCACGTGGACGGGCAGCTTCACCGAGGTCACCACCAGCCAGTAGAGGGGGAACAGGACCACGAAGGCCCAGAAGCCCAGGATCAGGTAGGAGATCCCTGCCCAGAAGGGGGCAGGCTCCAGCGGGGAACGGCTGGTGAAGAGGCGTCGGAACATGGTGTCACTCCGTCACCCGGGCCCGCAGCAGGGTCACGTAGGTCAGGGAGATCACCGTGACCAGGACCAGGAGGCTGTAGGCCACGGCCGCGGAGCCCCCCAGGTCCAGGGTGCGCCAGGCGATGAAGGCCTGGAGGGTCAGGGATTCGGTGGCCGTGCCCGGGCCGCCGTTGGTCAACACATTGGGGAGGTCCACGATCTTGAAGGCCTCGATCATGCGGATGAGGACCACGGTGGTGCTCACGGGCAGGAGCTGGGGGAAGGTGATGTGGCGGAAGATCTGCCAGCGGTTGGCCCCGTCCACCATGGCGGCCTCGATCTGCTCCACGGACTGGCCCTCCAGCGCGGCCAGGAGCACGATGAACATGAAGGGGGTCCACTGCCACACATCCCCGATGAGGACCGCCATCCGGGCCCCCCAGGGATCGTTCACCCAGGAGAAGTCCGCCAGGCCCAGGGCCAGCCAGATGGGTTTGAAGGGCCCCTTGGAGGTATCCGTGAGCATGCGGAACATGTAGGCCACCCCCACGGGGGTGATCATCATGGGCAGGAGGAAGACCACCCGGAAGAAGCGTCGGCCCGGCAGGCGCTGGGCGGTGAGCACGGCCAGGAGCAGGCCGATGGTGTACTGGAGGAAGAGCCCCACGTAGACGTAGAAGAGGGTGACCACCACCGTGCCGGGGCGGCCCTCCGGGCCCAGGGTGATCGCGCTGAGCCCCACCAGGGCCAGGATGAGGAGGCTGGCGATCCCCCGGCCCAGAAGCCCCACCGGGCCCACCCGGCCACTGCGCAGGTAGCGGGCCCACCCCACCAGGACGGCCAGGGCCACCAGGCCGAAGAGGAGGCCGCCCAGGGGCGAGGGCCGGGTGAAGACCCCCAGGAAGTGGTCCTGTTCGCTGCCCACCAGGAGTTTGCGGTAGTTGGCCAGCCCCACGAAGGCGATCTCCACCCCGCCCCGGACGAAACGCACCCGGGCCAGGGAGAGGTAGAGGGACAGGAGGAGAGGGAAGACGGCCAGGAGCAGGACCACCAGGATGGAGGGCCACAGGAAGACACCGGCCGCGGCCCGCTCCAGCCGTTCCCGGGCGCGCGAGAGCCAGCTCAGGGGAGAGGCCTCCACACCGGGGGAGGTGGCCGGGGCCACCGTGGGCTTGGGATCGTGCATGGTCAGGCTCTGGAGGGCGGCTGGAGGGGCGAGCGCCCTGCCCGCCCCTCCAGCTCCCGGGGACACGTGGCTACGGCTCGATGCTCAGGGTGGCCAGGTAGGCGGCCCGCTGCTCCTCTCGGCCCAGCTCCTGGGTGATCTCCTCCCAGCCGTCGTAGACCTGCTGCATCATCTCCTCCAGGGTCAGCTCGCCGGCCAGGTACTGGGCCACGGCCTGGTCCAGGACCACCTGCTGGTAGCGCTGGTTCTGGGGGATGCGCAGGTCCAGCACCATGTTGGGGCTGTTCAGGCTGGCCTTGATGGCGCCCAGGTAGTTCCGGGCCGCCTCCTCGCTCATGCCGGCCTCGATCCACAGGTCCAGGTTCTCGAACTGGGAGATGCGATAGGGGTTGAAGCCGGTGATGCCGATGGTGACGTCCACGTTGGCCTGTTCCGGCGCGCTCATGTAGGAGAAGAAGGCGTAGGCCGCGTCCTTCACCGCGGGATCCGCGGCCGCGTTGATGGCGCCGGACCAGCCGCCGAAGGCCGCGAAGGGCGCATGGTTCACGCCGTCCACCGCGTAGGGGCACAGCTCGGGGCTGCACTCCTCCAGCTCCATGGTCTCCCGGTTGAGGACCTGGGTGGTGCCGGGCAGGATCACCGCGCCCACCTTGTCCTGGACCACGGAGGTCTCGGGGTCGATGGCCAGGGTGCCGATGTCGCCCCAGTCCACCGAGAGGGCACAGCGGCCCGCGGTGAAGAGCCCCCGGGTGTCGCCCACGTCCAGGTTCAGCTCATCCGGGGGACCATACTCGGTGGTGGCCTTGTAGAGCTCCATGGCCCGCGCGAAGCCCGGGTTGTTGGTCAGGGGCTTGAAGTCGTCCAGGGTGAAGAAGGAGCCCTGGGAGGTGCCCTGGCTCTGGAGGAAGGCCGCGGCGAAGGACCAGGCCATCCAGTAGGCCTGGGCGCCCCGTTTCTTGGAGATGCAGGAGCCGTAGTCCGGCTCGCCGTCCCCGTTCATGTCCTGGCCGTTGACCGCTTCGGCCACCGCCAGGTACTCCTCCCAGGTCCGAGGCGGCTCCAGGCCGTTGGCCTCCAGCACGTCGATGCGGTAGTAGGCCATCTGGAAGTCCCCGTCCAGGGGGATGGTGTAGATGCGGCCGTTGTAGGTGGCGCTGAACTCCCGGAAGAAGGGGGCGATGTCCTCCCACTGGATCTGCTCGTCGTTGGCCACCCGGTCGGTCAGGTCCTCCAGGTAGCCGGGGACGATGTAGTCCACCATCCACTGGGGGGCGAAGACGAAGGCGTCGTAGCTGTTGGTGCCCGTGGCCAGGTCCGTGAGGATCTTCTGGTAGAGGTCGCTGAAGGGCACGGTGATCACGTTGATCTGGGCGCCGGTGAGCTCCTGAAAGTCCGGAGCTCGGCGCTGCAGGGGCTCTGCGATCTGGGGGCCGGTGAAGGTGATCACGTTCACCTCCACGCCTTCGAAGGGCTTGCCCTCGGCCATGGGAGCGGCCTCCTCGGCGCCGGCCGCAGGCGGTTCCCCGGCCGTGGGCGGGGCCGGGGCGGCGCACGCGGAGAGCACCAGGGCCAGGAGGGCCGTGACGAGGAAGACGACGCGCAGGGTGTTCATGGGCTGCCTCCTTGAACGCTGCTATGGATGGAGTCGGGACAGCGGACGAGGGCGACGGAACAGGCCCCGCCGCCCGGGTTCTGGGCAGACATTAAGGACTCCGGCCCATCCGGGGGCCCCGGAGACCGGTCTCGAGATCCGGGAGGGCGATCGGGGGGCCGACCGGGCCACTCACCCCTGCCCCGAGGCCCTGACCTCGCCTCGGGGACGGCCCGCTCCCAGGTGGGGAGCGCAGGACTGGCGGATCCGCAGCTCCGGGGTGAGGAGCACCTCCTCCACCGGCCGGTCCGGGTCCTCCAGCCGTCTCAGCAGCAGCTCCGCGGCCGCACGCCCCAGCTCGTAGGTGGGCTGGGCCATCACGGTCAGGCCCGGATTCACCAGGGCCATCCAGTCCATGTCGTCGAAGGCCACCAGGGCCACGTCCCCGGGAATGGATAGCCCCAGATCCCGGATGGCCCGCAGGGCGCCCATGGTGAGCAGGTTGTTGCCCACGAAGAGGGCCTGGGGCCGGGGATGCCGCCCCAGGATCTCCCGGGCCAGCCGGTAGCCCTCGGCCTGGACCGGCGGCCCCGTGCGTATCCAGGCCGACCGGGGCTCCAATCCCCGGTGGTGCAGGGCCTCCCAGAGACCCTGGTAGCGTTCCCGGCCACTGGTGATGGTGGGCGGCGGCAGGATGGCACCGATCTCCCGATAGCCGTCGTCCAACAGGTGTTCCACCAGCCGTCGGGCACCGCCCACGTTGTCCACCACCACCGTGTCCACCCGCCGATCCCGGAGCCGGCGGTCCACGGCCACCAGGGGGATCTGGGCCTGTTGGAGCCCCTGGCAGTCCACTCCCTGCTCTCGGGTGGGCGAGATGAGCACCCCGGTCACCCGCTCGGCCACCATCAGGTCCAGGTAGAGCTGCTCCTTCTCCGGGTTCTCGTCGGTGTTGCACAGGAAGACCGCGTAGTCGTGGGCATAGGCCACATCCTCCACGGCCCGTACCAGGGAGGTGAAGAAGGGATTCTCGATGTCCGAGATCAGCAGGCCGATGATCCGGGCCCGCTGGGTGCGCAGGGTACGGGCCACCCGGCTGGGCCGATAGCCCAGTTCCTGGGCCGCGGCCAGCACCCGCTGTCGGAGCTCCGGCCGGACATAGGGCTTGTTGGCCAACACCCGGGACACCGTGGCACTGGAGACACCTGCCCGTCGAGCCACGTCCACGATACGCACACGCCCCACGCTTCAGCTCCGTTCTCCGCGGAAAAGAGGGGTCTTGAGGGCCCAGCCAGCGCCCGACAGGGAGAGGAAGGACGGAGACGGCCGTTCCCTCCACCTTCCGAGACCGGACCGGGTTCTGATCTGGCTTCGAGAGCCGGGTTCGACGACGGCTCCGTTCGGGGGAAACAGGCTGGAGCGGAAATCGACTGAAATCGATTTCAGCTCCAGTATATGCACTCCTCTGGGGTTTGTCAACCACGATTTCTGGGGCAGGGTATGGTTCCCAATGGTTCGGGCTCGGCCGTGTCCCAGATGATGCGGTGGTCCGGGTTTCCGCCGTTTTTTGGCGAGCCTCCTGGATCGGGGCTAGAATGGGGGCCGACGGCCGAACCCACCGGAACCGGGGCCCGGGACCATGCGCCTGTTCATCCAGATCCCCTGCTACAACGAAGCGGAGACCCTGCCCCAGGTCCTCGCGGACCTGCCCCAGGCCCTGCCCGGCATCGAACGGATCGAGGTGGTGGTCGTCGACGATGGCAGCACCGACGGGACCGGAGACGTGGCTGCCCGTCTGGGGGTACCCCATGTGGTCCGGCTGCCCCACAACCGGGGGCTGGCCGTGGCCTTCCAGACCGGGCTGGACTACTGCCTGCGGGCCGGCGCGGACATCATCGTCAACACGGACGGCGATCACCAGTATCCCGGCCGCTACATCCCGGACCTGATCCGGCCCATCCAGGAAGGATGGGCCGAGATGGTGGTCGGCAATCGCCAGACCGACACCATCGACCACTTTTCCCCCGGCAAGCGCTTCCTCCAGCGATGGGGAAGCTGGGTGGTCCGCCTGGCCTCGGGCACCGATGTCCCGGATGCCACCAGTGGCTTTCGCGCCTTCTCCCGGGAGGCCGCGCTCCGCCTGGTGGTCCTCACCCGCTACACCTACACCCTGGAGACCATCATCCAGGCCGGCAAGAAGGGGTTGAGGGTGGCCCACGTGCCGGTGCAGGTGAACCCCCCTACCCGGGGCTCCCGGCTCATCCCCAGCACGTGGACCTATCTCAAGCACGCCGCGGCGGCCATCCTGCGCCTCTACGCGTTCTACGAGCCCCTGCGCACCTTCTCCATCCTGGCCGTGCCCTTTCTCCTGGTCGGCCTCCTGCTCATCCTCCGCTTTCTCTTCGTGTATGCCCAGGCCCGTTTCCTGGGGCTGCCGGGCGGCGCCGACCGCTTCGTCCAGTCGGTGACCATCGGCGGCACCCTCCTCACCGTGGGCTTCCTCATCTTCATCTTCGGCGTGTTGGCCGACATCTCGTCCACCCAGCGCATGTTGGTGGAGGAGATCCTCTACCGGCAGCGCAAGCAGGAGCTGGAGGCCGGGCCCCAGCCCCAGGGCCAGACCGCCCTCCCGCCCGAGGGCCCGCCGTAGCCCTCTTGCGTGGAAGCCCACTCCCCGGTATACTTGGGGGTGTGTTCCGTCCCTCCGCCGATCGAGCGCCGTCCGCAGGTCCCAGACGCCCATGATCCGCCGGCCCTCCCTGCCCTTGGCCCAGCTGATCGACCTCCTGCTTCCCGTGGCCGCCGTGGCCCTGGCCCTTCTGGTGGGGGCGGGCTTCCTCCTGGGGCTGGGGGTGAGCCCCCTGATGGCCTACGGGGCCATGGTCAAGGGCGCGTTGGGCAACACCAGCGGCATCACCCAGACCTTGACCAAGGCCACCCCCCTGCTGCTGGTGGGCCTGGGCATCTGCATCGCGTTCCGGGGCGGCGTCATCAACATCGGCGGCGAGGGGCAGATCATCGTCGGTGCCCTGGCGGCCACCGCCTTTGCCCTGGCCTTCCCCACCTGGCCCCGCTGGCTGCTGCTCCCGGCCACCCTGCTCATCGGCGCGCTGACGGGCATGTTCTGGGGCGGCATCGCGGGTTGGCTCAAGGCCCGGATGGGCGTGAACGAGATCCTGAGCACGGTGATGCTCAACCAGATCGCCCTCCAGATCATGAACTTCCTCCTCCGAGGCCCCATGTTGGACCCGGAGCAGATCGCGGCCGGCACCAACATCCCCCAGAGCGCGGCCCTCCCCCAGACCGTCTGGCTGGCTCGTCTGGTCCCCCGGACCCTCTTCCACAGCGGCGCGATCCTGGCCCTGGTGCTGGCGGGGGTGGTCTATGTCCTCCTGTGGCGGACCACCATCGGCTACCGGATTCGGGCGGTGGGGCTGAACCCCTCCGCGTCCCGCTACGCCGGGATCCCGGTTCCCCGCTACGCGGTGTTGGCCCTGGCCCTCTCCGGCGCGCTCTCGGGCCTGGCCGGCGCGGTGGAGGTGACCGGGGTCCACCATCGGATGATGGAGGGCATCAGCGGCGGCTATGGCTTCAGCGGCATCGTGGCCGCGCTCTTCGGCAAGCTCCATCCCCTGGGCACCGTGCCCGCGTCGGTCCTCTTCGGCGCCCTGTTGGTGGGCGCGGACAAGATGCAGCGGGCGGTCCAGGTGCCCAGCTCCCTGATCGTCTCCCTGCAGGGCCTGGTGGTGCTCTTCGTGGTGGCCAGCGAGCTCTACGTCCGCCGCCGGACCCGTCGCCGGGTGGGCGGTGGCACCCCGGAGCCCACGCCGGAGGCACCCCCCCGCTCCGCGGCCTCGCCCTCGGTCACCGTGTTGCCCCAGGAGTGAGACACCGGCCATGCTGGAACAGCTCTTCTCCCTGGCCACCATCGTGGGCATCCTGCACAGCGGGGTGCGTCTGGCCACCCCGTACCTCTTCGCATCCCTGGGCGAGACCTTCGTCCAGCGTTCCGGGGTGCTCAACCTGGGCGTGGACGGGATCATGCTCATGGGCGCGTTCACCGGCTTCTACGTGGTCTTTCGGGGCCACCCTCTGTGGTGGGGCGTCCTGGCGGCCCTGGGGGTGGGGATCCTCATGGGGCTGCTCATGGCCGTGGTCAGCGTGACCATGCAGGCCGAGCAGGGGATCAGCGGCATAGGCCTCTACCTCTTCGGCCTGGGCCTGAGCAGCCTGCTCTTCAAGACCCTCATCGGCTCGGTGGAGGGGGTGAGCGGCTTCCCCCGCCTGCACATCCCCGGCCTCAGCGACCTGCCGGTGGTGGGGCCCATCTTCTTCGACCACAACGTCCTGGTCTACCTGGCCTACCTGATGGTGCCCCTGACCTGGTTCACCATCAACAAGACCACCTTCGGCCTGAAGGTCCGGGCCGTGGGCCACAATCCAGAGGCCGCGGACTCCCTGGGCGTCAGCGTGGACGGGATCCGCTACCTCACCCTGATGGTCGGCGGGGCGCTGGCCGGTGTGGCCGGGGCCTCTCTGAGCATTGGGCTGCTCAACGTCTTCCAGGAGAACATGACCAACGGCCTGGGCTTCATCGCGGTGGCCCTGGTCTACTTCGGAAGCTGGCGGGCCGTGGGGGTGCTGGCCGGCGCGCTCCTCTTCAGCATGGTCAACGCCCTCCAGCTCTGGGTCCAGGTGCTGGACATCCCCATCCCGTCGGACCTCGCGGTGATGTTGCCCTACCTGCTCACCATCCTGGTCCTGGCCCTGACCGCCCGCCAGATCCACCAGCCCGCGGCCCTGGCCAAGCCCTACGAGCGAGGAGAATGACCGCAAGCCCGCTCGCCCCGTGCCCCTCCGCCCACCGGAGAGCCCCGAGGCGGTGACACGTCCAGCGGCGCAGCGCTCCGTCCCATTCCACCGCAGCACCCGCCGGAACACCATGGCCCACACCGTTGTCTCCCTCGGGGACGTGGTCGCCGATCTGGTGGCCCCCATCCAGCGCCTGCCCGTGGAGCCCGATGCCCACCAGGCCCTCCTGGCCCCCCTTCGGCTGGAGCCCGGCGGCGCGGGCAATTTCCTCATCGCAGGGGCCCGCCTGGGCATGCAGATGGTGGCCCTGGGCTGCGTGGGCGACGACCTCTTCGGCCCCCCGGTCCTGGAGATCTTGGCCCAGGAAGGGATCCGGGTGGACACCATGGTGGTCCAGGCGGAGGGGTCCACCACCGCGGTCATCGTGCTGGTGGACCCCCAGGCCCGCCATGTCTACCTGGGCACCTTCGGCACCGGCCCGGAGCTGGACCTGCCGGCCCACTGGCGGGCCGAGGTCGCCGGCGCGGATGCCCTGTTCGTCTCCGGCTTTGTCCTCAGCGAACGTCGCCTGACCCAGGCCGCGCTGGCCCTGTTGGCCCAGCCCGAACTCCGGGCCCCGGTTTTCTTCGATCCCGGGCCAGACCTGGCCCGGGTGGACCGGTCCGAGCGGGAGACCCTGCTCCGTTCCTGCCAGGTCCTGATCCTGACCCAGGAGGAGGTGGGGGCCTTCGCGGACGGGGACACTCGGCTGGAGGCGGCCGCGGCCCTCCGCTCCCAGGGACCCGGCTGGGTGTGTGTGAAGCGGGGCGCCCAGGGCGCTGTCCTCTTCACGGGGGACGAGACCCTGGAGCACCCAGGCTTTCCGGTCCCGGTCCGGGACCCCACCGCGGCGGGGGACACCTTTGCCGCGGCCTTTGTCCACGGGTATCTCCAAGGATGGGAGCCGGCTGCCATCCTGGCGTTCGCCAACGCGGCCGGCGCGGCCAAGGTGCAGAAGCTGGGCTCCGGCCGCCAGGTGCCCACCGCGGCCGAGATCCGGGCTGTGTTGGCCCGTTTCCACGTGCCGCTGCCGTTCTGAATCGGTCTCCATACTCCATCCACCTGTCTCGGGAGAGCATCCCATGGGCTCCCGTCGTATTCTCATCGACACCGATCCCGGCGTGGACGACGCCATGGCCATCCTCTTTGCCCTGCGTTCACCCGAGCTGGAGGTGGTGGGCCTGACCACCGTCTTCGGCAACGCGGAGGTGGCCACCGTGACCCAGAACGCCCTGCGCCTGGTGGAGCTGGAGGGCCACGACGCCATCCCGGTGGCCCCCGGCGCGGACGCGCCTCTGGTGGTCCCCAGGGGGCCCTTGGGCACCTTCGTCCACGGCCAGGACGGCTTTGGCAACACGGATCCGCCTCCACCGCGGGGGCGACCGCTGGCCATGCCCGGGGCCCGTTTCATCGTGGAGACGGTGGCCGCCCATCCAGGCGAGATCACCCTGGTCGCCATCGGCCCCCTGACCAACCTGGCCCTGGCCCTCCACCTGGAGCCCCGGCTCCCCGAATGGGTGGCCCAGGTGGTCGTCATGGGCGGCGCGGCCCGGGTGCCCGGCAACGTGACCCCCGTGGCCGAGGCCAATATCATCAACGACCCCCACGCCGCTCGGCTCGTGTTCGCCGCAGACTGGCCCCTGGTCATGGTGGGGTTGGATGTGACCACCCGGGTGGTGATGACCCGGGACTACCTGGAGCGCCTGGGGCAGGTGGGGAATCCCGCCACCGACCAGCTCCGCCGGATCCTGCCCTGCTACCAGGCCTTCCACCGCCGCCAGTACGGCATGGACGGGGACATCCACACCCACGATCCCTCGGCCATCGCCTATCTGCTGGCCCCGGAACTGTTCCGCACAGAGGAGGTCGGGGTCTGGGTGGAGACGGAGGGACGCTGTCGGGGGCAGACGGTGGTGGATCCCCAGGGGCGCTGGCCGGACTGCCGGCCGGTCCATGTGTGTGTGGACGTGGAGGTGGATGGCGTGCTGGCCCTCTACTGGGAGCGGCTGGCCGGGAGCGCTCCAGCCCCATGAACCCAGGGCCACCGGAGGGTGTCCCCGAGGTCGTCGGCTTCGGCGTCCTGGTGGACGACATCGTGTTGCCGGACGGCACCACCCATATGGGCGTCCTGGGCGGGGGCGGCATCCAGACCGTCTTCGGCATGCGGGCCGGGTCCGATCGGGTGGGGTTGGTGGCCAGCGTGGGCACCGACTGGGCCGACCCGGTGTACGCGTGGCTCGCGGCCAGCGGCGTGGACGCCCGAGGGGTCCAGGTGCGGCCTGAGCCCACGCCCCGGGCCTGGCAGCTCCTGGAGGAGGACGAGCGCAGGACCCAGGTGTGGCGGGTCCCGCCAGAGGCTGTCCGCACCCATCTGGCCCTGGTCCCGGAGCGGGTGCCCCCCTCCTATCGTCGGGCCCGGGGTTTCCATCTGGGCATCCATCCCCACGACTTCGACCTGGATTTCCTGGGCTGGTTGGGCCAGGCCGGCGGCGTGGTCAGCGTGGAGACCTTCTGCCCTGCGGAAAGCCCCGTTCCCCGGGCGCGGCTGGAGGCCCTGTTCCAGGTCGTCCATCTCTTCTCGGCCAACGAGCTGGAGGCCGTCTCCCTCCTGGGCCCCCTGGAGCCACCGGCCCTGGCACGTAGCTTTCTGGATCTGGGCGCGTCGGTGGTGGTCCTCCGGCTGGGGCAGGAGGGCTCCCTGGTGGGGGAACGGGCCAGCGGACGGCTGCTCCATATCCCTGCGGTGCCGGTGGCCGTGGCCCATCCCATCGGCGCGGGGAACGCCTACTGCGGCGCGTTCCTGGCCGGCTGGCTGCACACCGGGGACCTGGCCACTGCAGGGGTGTACGGGGCGGCCGCGGCCTCCTTCCTGGTGGAGAGCGTGGCGCCGCCGGTCTTCGGCCCCACCATCTCCGAGGAGCTGCGACGTCGGGCCCAGGCCCTCCGGGTGCGCCCGATCTCCTTGTAGCCAGGCCATGGGGCAGTCCCCTTGGTCTGCTCATCCTGCTGGGCCGGCCAGGACCCCCAGCAGCACGCCCAGCTCGACCAGCTCGCACAGGGCGCCGTAGACGTCCCCGGTGAGGCCGGAGAGCCGGTCCTGGATCCATCGTCCCAGGGCCTCCACCAGCAGCACCGTGCCCAGGAACAGGGCCAGGCCTCCTCCGCCGAAGAGTCCCAGGCTCGTCCCCAGGGCCACCAGGCCGGCCAGGGCCAGCTCCCGAGGGCCTGCGGCATCCACCATGGCCCGCCCCAGCCCCTGGGGCCGGGCATAGGGGAAGCGGACCACCGCCAGGGCCATGGCCCACCGCCCCAGCACGGCCGCCGCGATCAGGGCCTGCCCCCCTACCGGTCCCCCCGGGCCTGCCAGGAGGCTCTCCAGGGCCGCGAACTTCAGCAGCAACAGGAGCACGCCGCCGGCCAGAGCATATGCCCCGATGGCCTCGTCCCGCATGATGCGCAGGCGTTCCTCCCGGGTTCGGGCCCCGAACAGGCCGTCACAGGCATCCAGGAGGCCGTCCAGGTGCAGGGCGCCGGTGACGGCCACCCAACAGGCCAACACCCCCCCGGCCGCCACCGAAGGGGGAGCGATCCGCACGGCTGCCAGGGCCACCAGGGCCAACAGCCCGCCCACCAGCCCGCCCACCAGGGGGAAGAAGCCCACCGCGTGGCCCAGCTCCTGGGCCGTGGGCGGCCGGCGCATGCCCCCCGGGAACAGCGTGAGGAACTGGAACGCCACCCGAAATCCGCTCACCCCGGATCTCCCTTCACCCTCATGGGGATGCCCGCCACCAGCAGGTAGACCCGATCCGCGACCCGGGCCACCTCCTGGTTCGCCTCCCCCAGCAGGTCCCGGTACACCCGCCCCAACGGATAGGGTGGCACCAGTCCCATGCCCACCTCGTTGGAGATCAGGATCGCCTGTCCCGAACGGGCCTGGAGCGCGGCCACCAGGGCCCGGATCTCTGCCATCACCGCAGCTCGCACCCGGTCCTCCCTGGGCTCTGGGAACTGCCCCACCACGTTGGAGACCAGCAGGGTCAGGCAGTCCACCACCGTCACCGGGAAGGTGTCGGGGAGCTCGGCCAGGGCCTGGCCCACCCCCAGAGGCGCCTCCAGGGTGTGCCACGCCGGGGGGCGAGAGGCCCGGTGTCGCCGGATCCGGGCGGCCATCTCCTCATCCAGCACCTGGGCCGTGGCCACAAAAAGCACCCGATCCCCGCCCAGGGATCGGGCCATCTCCTCCGCGTGGCGGCTCTTGCCGCTCCGGGCACCGCCCAACAACAGGGTGATGGACGCCATCTTTGCCTCGTGAAACCCTAACGAATGCGGGCGCGATCGATAGGCGGGCGCGATCGATGGGGTGCAGGGCGGATCCAGGAGAGGCCCGTTGGCCCGCCGCCCCGGGCGGACGTCATGCCCCGGGGGGCGGCTCTCGGGTCAGACCCTGCAGGAGGGTCTCCGCGGCCGTGTGGGGATCCAGCTCTCGTCGGGAGACCCGGGCCACCAGCGCGGCCAGATCCCCGCCCGGCAGACGCTGCCGAAGCTGGCGGCCCAGCACGGCCAGCACCCGGCTCTCCACGGCCCGGGCCATGCGGGCCTGTTCACGGCGCTCCCGGTGGCCTGTCTCCCACAGCCACTCTCGATGCCGCTCCAGGGCCCGATGGAGCGCCTCCACCCCCTCTCCCGCGGTGGCAATGGTCCTGAGCACCGGCACCTCCCAGGCGGGGTCTGTCTCCGAGGGGGCCGGAGCCTCCAGGGACATGAGCTGGCCGTGGTGCCAGACGGGATGAGCCCTCCCCTGGCCCATGTGGAGCATCGTCTCCAGCGCGGCCACGGCCCGAGAGGCGCTGGGCCGGTCGGCCTTGTTCACCACCAGGATGTCCGCGATCTCCAGGACTCCGGCCTTGATGGCCTGGACCTCGTCCCCCAGGCCCGGTGCCTCCACCACCACGGTGGTGTGGGCCGTGCGCGCGATCTCCACCTCGGCCTGGCCGACCCCCACCGTCTCCACCAGGATCCGGGGGAAGCCCGCGGCCTCCAACACCAGGATCACGTCCGAGGTGGCCGCGGCCAGCCCTCCCAGGGAGCCCCGGCTGGCCATGCTGCGGATGAAGATCCCGGGATCGCCGCTGAGCTTGCCCATCCGCACCCGATCTCCCAACAGCGCGCCGCCGCTGAAGGGGCTGGTGGGGTCCACGGCCACCACGGCCACCGGAAGACCCTGGCCCCGATAGGCCCGGGCCAGCCCGCTGACCAGGGTGGACTTGCCCGTGCCCGGGGGGCCGGTGATCCCGATCAGGTGGGCGCGTCCCGTGCGGGGGAAGAGGGCTCGGAGCAGCGGAGTGGCCAGGGGAGCGCCGTTCTCCACCAGGGTGATGGCCCGGGCCAGGGCCCGCCGATCGCCCCGGAGCACTCCTTGGAGCAAGGGGTCCAGCTCCATGCCACGGGCCACCGTCACCCCTCCTGCCCGGGGTCGTCGGGTTGCTGGGCGTGGCTGGCCTGTTCCCGTTCGGCCACGGCCCGGCGGATGTAGGCCGCGATCTCCCGGGTGGAGGTGCCCGGGCCGAAGACCCGGTGGACCCCGGCCGCCCGGAGCTTCGCCACATCCTCGTCGGGGATGATGCCGCCCACCAGCACCAGCACGTCCTCCTGGCCCTGGGCCCGCAGCAGCTCCACCACCTTGGGGATCAGGGCCATGTGGGCGCCGCTCAGGATGGAGAGCCCCACCACGTCCACGTCCTCCTGGAGGGCGGCCTCTGCGATCATCTGGGGCGTCTGGCGGATGCCGGTGTAGATGACCTCGAACCCCGCGTCCCGGAGGGCTCGGGCCACCACCTTGGCCCCCCGATCGTGGCCATCCAGGCCGGGCTTGGCGATCAGCACGCGGATCTTCTCCTCAGCCATGAGTTCACCTCGCAGGATGGAGACCTCGGTCCGTGGGCCCCGGTCCGGGGGCCTGCATGGGGCGTGGAGGTCACGGGTGTCATTGTAATGGAAAGATCCGGGTCATGGAAAGATCCGCCGGAGGCCGATCGGGACACGATTTCGGGCCTGTCTCCAGGGATGCTACAATGGACAGCCAGGGAGAGTGCCATGGCGATGTCCCGTTCTGCCGGATCCTCGAGCATGCGTGTCCTGGCCATCAGCGACAAGGTTGTCCCCATCCTCTACAGCGCAGGCATCCGGGAGCGAGTCGGGGGGGTGGACCTGATCGTGGGCTGCGGGGACCTGCCCTACTACTACATCGATTTCGTGGTCAGCATGTTGGACCGACCCTGCGTCTTTGTCCACGGCAACCACGGCCGGGAGGTGGAGTACTGGTCCAACCACCGGACCGTCCACGGCCCCAGCGGGGCTGTGGACCTGCACCGACGGACCTTCAGCGAGGCGGGCCTGCTGCTGGCCGGTCTGGAGGGCTCCCTCCGCTACAGCCCGGCGCCCCGGTTCCAGTACACCGAGACCCAGATGTGGTGGAACATCTACCACCTCTTTCCGGGGCTGTTGGCCAACCGTCTGCGGCACGGCCGCTGGCTGGACGTGCTGGTGACCCACGCGCCCCCGGCGGGCATCCACGACCAGCCCGACCGGGCCCACCAGGGCTTCCGGTGTTTCCGGACCTTCATGGACTGGTTCAAGCCCCGGTACCTGCTCCACGGCCACATCCACGTCTATCGGCACGACACGGTCACCCGCACCCGCTACCGGGAGACGGAGGTGGTCAACGTCTACCCCTTCCGCATCCTGGAGCTGGAGCGGGCCCGGGTGGGCAGGTCCGCCCGGTTCCAGGAGGCCCGGCCATGATGCCCTGGCGGGAGGCCGTGCGGCGCGCCGCCCGGGAAGCGGCCGCCGCGGAGGCCCGCCGGCTGTGGCGGCTGGAGACGGACGGACCCGGCGCGGTGCCCTTCGAGCACCGCTGGGAGCACGTCTGCACCGTGGTGGCCCTGGCCCTCCACCTGGCCCAGGTGCTGGCAGCCGACCGGGAGGTGGTGGAGGCCGCGGCCTGGCTCCACGATGTCCGCAAGCTGGAGCCGGACCACGCCCAGGCCGGCGCCCAGGCCGCGGCGACCATCCTCCGGGGCACGGATTTCCCCGCCGGGAAGGTGGCCCGGGTGGCCACGGCCATCCGCCTCCACGAGGGGCTCTATCGGCCCGACGATGCTCCGCCTCTGGAGCCCCTGGAGGCGGCCATTCTGTGGGACGCGGACAAGCTCTCCAAGCTGGGGGTGCAGGCCCTGGCCTATGCCCTCAG
The DNA here is from genome assembly GCA_026989655.1 of Caldilineaceae bacterium. Classification (GTDB taxonomy): domain Bacteria; phylum Chloroflexota; class Anaerolineae; order Caldilineales; family Caldilineaceae; genus JALSIX01. Next base: position 98,895 of record JALSIX010000114.1, on the reverse strand, counting down.
CGCGCCCTACGCCTGGGGCCAGGGCCTGTCGGAGCGGCGGGGACACCTGGCCGCCTTTGCCCGGCAGGTGCTCAGCCGGACCGTGCAGAGCATGAACACCTCCCCGGCCCAGGAGCTGGCCTCCCGGCGGTACCGGGCCATGATGGCCGCCCTGGCCGCCTGGGAGGCAGAGGAGCGGATCGAGGGAACCCCATGCGATACCATCTGATCACCCTGGGCTGCCCCAAGAACCAGGTGGACAGCCAGGGCATGGAGATGCTGCTCCAGGGCGCGTCCTACACCCCGACGGACGACCCGGACCAGGCCGATGTGCTCATCGTCAACACCTGCGGCTTCCTGGAGGCCGCGCAGGAGGAGTCCATCGGTGTCCTCCAGGAGCTGGCCCGACGCAAGCGCCGGGGCCAGATCCTGGTGGCCGCGGGCTGTCTGGCCCAGCGCAACGGGGACCGGATCCTGGCACAGGTGCCCCAGGTGGACGGTCTGCTGGGCACCCGCCGCTGGATGGAGATCGTGGCCCTGATCCGACGCATCCGGGCGGAGGGCCCCCGAGGCCGTCGGCTGCAGCGCTACGCCCTGTTGGGCGATCCCGAGCAGCCCTTCCAGGCCCCGGTACCCCGTCCCCCCGTGGTGGCGGGCAGTGCGTACCTGAAGATCGCGGACGGCTGCAACGCGCCCTGCACCTTCTGCTCCATCCCCAGCTTCAAGGGCAGGCTCCGCAGCCGCCCCCTGGAGGCCGTGGTGGAGGAAGCCCTGAACCTGGTCCGGGGCGGGGCCCGGGAGCTGGTCATCGTGGCCCAGGACACCACGGACTACGGCCGGGACTGGGGTGAGCCCGATAGCCTGCCCCGGCTCCTCCAGGCCATCTGCCACCGCACGGATGACCGACTGCGCTGGGTGCGGCTCATGTACGCGTACCCGGGCCATGTGAGCGACACCCTCATCCAGGTGATGGCCCAGGAGGAGAAGATCGTCCCCTACCTGGACATGCCCCTCCAGCACGCGGACCCCCGGGTCCTCCGCCGGATGCGCCGGCCCAGCCGGCTGGAGCGGGTGTACGACCACATCGAGAAGCTGCGCGCGGCCATGCCGGATCTGGCCCTGCGCACCACCTTCATCGTGGGCTTCCCCGGGGAGACCGAGGCGGAGTTCCAGCGTCTGCTGGCGTTCCTCCAGGAGGTGGAGTTCGACAAGGTGGGCGCGTTCACCTTCAGCCCGGAGCCCGGCACGCCGGCCGCCACCCTGCCGGACCCGGTGCCGGAGGAGGTGAAGGCCGAACGCTATGCCCGCCTCATGGAGGTGCAACAGGCCATCAGCCTGCGCCGCAACCAGGCCCAGGTGGGCCGGGTGTTGGAGGTCCTGGTCGAGGGCGAGGGGACGATCCAGGGGAGCGGAGAGCCCCTGTTGTTGGGCCGAAGCTACCGAGATGCTCCGGAGATCGACGGGTTGGTCCTGGTCCCCGGCGGCACGGGCGTTGCCCCGGGCGAGATGGTGCCGGTCCACATCCAGGGGGCCATGGAGTACGACCTGGTGGGCTGCCTGCTTCAGCCCCAGACCTTCACCAGTCGCGGGGATGGGATCCGGCTGGAGCCGGCCTCGGTTCACCAGAGCCAGTGACGACGTCGCTCCCGCTGACGTTGCACCCAGGCCGCCAACTGCTGTTGGAGCGCCCCCAGGGTGGTCTCTACCCCCCGCAGGCGGCTTTCCAGGCGCTCCTTACGGGTCTCCTCCCGGCGTTGGTACTCGGCCAGGGACCGCTCCAGCTCCACCATCCGCTCCCGGAGCCGCCGGTTCTCCTCCTTCAGGTTGAAGTTGTCCTGCACCACCACGCCCAGCAGCTCCCGGATGGTGGCCTGGTTGTTCAGGATGGCCTGTTGGGTCTCCAGGATCCCCTGTACGGCCTGGCGTACCGTGGCCTGGGGCAGGGCCAGATGGGCCTGCCCCGACGAAGTGGCCCCCTCCTCGGCATCCCCCCTGTCCCGCCCCATGCCGTGCAGGGTGCGGAGGCGGGCCTCCACCTGTTGGAAGGAGAGGCCCTCGGCCAGCAGCCCCCGCACGATGCTCAGGGTCTCCACATCCCGGGCGCTGAAGCGGCTGTCCCGCGCGGCCGTGGCCGTTTCCAGGTAGTCGGCGAACCGCTGGACCCAACGCCGCAAGGTGCTGGGCGCCACGTCCAACATCTCCGTGACCGCTCCGAAATCCAGTTCGGTGGCGGGAGGGGTCGGCCTCTCCGGGGCCGCGATGGGTTCCTGGGGCTCGGTCATGGTCGGGGGCTCCTGGGGGATCGGGAACGGCTCATTCGGACGACTCGTCCACCACACGCCACTGGCCGTCGATGGTCTGGCCCCGGGCGCCTCCCTGGGAGGGGCGGTTCCAGATGTCCCAGATCTCTGGGTCCGGCCGGTTCGCGGGCATGCCGTAAACGCGACGCAGGGCCCGCTCCACGGCCTCGCGAGGGGCCATCTGGACGAAGAGGCGCGCGGCCAGCACCAGCACCGCCAGGTCGTCGAAGGGCATGCCGGTGAGGAGGTCGATGGGCGAGAGCCAGTACAACAGGCCCGCCGCCGGCACGGTGAGCTTCAGGAGGCCCGGCACCGCGGGATCGCGGAGAAGTTGCCAGGCTACCGCCACGTCCCTTAAAATGTCCGCGAGGGTCCACCCACCGGCAACGGAGCGATCGGAGGGGCGACGGCTTCTCATGGCGAGGTCTCCTGTACCCAAGGGAAGGCTTGCCGAACTGCCCTAGAGTATACCGGAAAATCCGCCGGGCGCCAACACGGGAACGGCCACCCATGCCCACCACGGCCCAGATGCTCGCCGACTACCCGGACATCCTGCTCCAGGTCATCGCGGAGCTGCGGGGCGCGCTCTTGGACGCGGCGGAGAACCACCAGCAGGCCGTGGAGCTCCTGGCCGCCCAGATCACGGACCCCACCTCCATCCTCATGGCCTACCAGGAGCTGGTGGACTACCACCCCCGGGCCCAGGAGGCCTTGGACCACCTGTTGGCCGAAGGGGGCCAGGTGGCCGAGGCCCAGTTCAGCCGGGAGTTCGGCAGCATCCGCCAGATGGGGCCGGCCCGGCTGGCCCGGGAGACCCCCTGGCATGCCCCGGAGGGGGTGGCCGAGCTCCTCTACTACTACGGCTTCCTGGGCCGGGGGTTTCAGGGCGCCGGCTCCCGGGCCCAGACGGTGGTCTACCTGCCCAGCGACGTGATCCCCTGGCTGCCCAAACCCCGGGCCGAGGAGGCGTCCACCCTGCCCCTCCATCCGGTCCCGCCTCCTCCCCCCTCCCGGATGATCCCCACGGAGAGCGCCTTCCTGGAGGACATGGGGACCCTGCTGGGCTTCCTGCATACCCAGGGGATGGCCCTGACCGAGGCCGGGGAGCCGGAACCCGAGGACCTGGCCCGCCTCCAGGAGCGCCTGCAGCCAGGGCCCGGGGTCGTGCCCCAGGAGGCGGGGGATCCGGCCACCGTGGAGGCGGAGATGGCCCGGGTCCGCCTGGCCCTGCTCCTCCACCTGGCCAGGCGGCTGGGCTGGCTGCGCCGGGATCCGGCAGGTCGGGTCCGGCTCACGGGAAACCGGGTCTACGCGTTTCTGGACCAGACCCGGGCCGAACAGCGGCGCACCCTGTGGGAGGCCTGGTGCCATTCCCCCGAATGGAACGACCTGTGTCGGGTGCCGGGGCTGGACTGCACCCAGGGCAACTGGCGCAACGATCCTCTCCAGGCCCGACAGGCCATCTTGGAGCTGTTGCGTGGCCTCCAGCCCGGATGCTGGTACAGCCAGGCCGAGCTCATCCAGGCCGTCCGCGAGACGGCCCCGGACTTCCAGCGTCCCCCGGATGGATACACCAGCTGGTATGTGCGGGACACCGCCACCCAGGAGTTCCTCCGGGGCTTCGAGCACTGGGACCGGGTGGAGGGGGCGCTGTTGCGTTTCCTCTTCGCGGGCCCCCTCTACTGGTTGGAGGCCGTGGACCTGGCCGAGCCCTCCGCGGGGGATGACCGGCTTGTCTCCTTGAGCGGATGGGGAGCCCGATGGCTGGGCCTGGACGCGGAGCCGCCGGGCGAGCCCCCCCGCCGCCCCCTGGTGGTGGAGGAGGACTTCACGGTCCGGGTGCCCCTCTCCACCAGGTTGATCGATCGGTTCCGGGTGGAGCGATTTGCCCTCTGGCAGGCCAGCTACCCCGAGTACGTCTACCGGATCACCCAGCGCAGCCTGAGGCGAGCCCTGGAAGAGGGCATTCCCCCCCGTCGGGTCCTGGCCTTCCTGCGCCGCCGAGCCCGGACCCTGCCCCCTCGGGTGGTCCGGGCCCTGGAACGGTTCGAAGACCGGAGCCCCCGCAGGGCAGCCCGGCCCTGAGCGCCCGAACGCCGGAGGGGCCTGGCGGCGGGGCCGCCTGGACCGGAGCCGCTGCGGCCCGTCCGGAGCGAAAACTACGAAAACTACTTTGACAGATGGCCTGAATCGGTGTACTATCTGGGCAGGAGCTCCAGGCGAGATCTGGCCGCAAGGACATCCCCCGAACACAACCTTGAGCACGGTCGGACTGGCTGCTCCACAGCACCTCCCCTGGGTCCGTGGAGTGCCCAAGGAACAACCTCGAGGGTGTTTCGTCCATCCACCACATCAAAGGAGAGCCGCGTATGAAGGTCACCCGACTGTTTACCCCCATGCGCCTGGCGATTCTGTTGATCGCCCTGGCCTTCGTCCTGGCGGCCTGCCCGGGTGGGCAGCAGGCCGCGCCGGCCGAGGAGGCCGCGCCCGCGGAGGAGGCCGCGCCGGCCGAGGAGGCCGCGCCCGCGGAGGAGGCCGCGCCGGCCGAGGAGGAGGCGATGCCGGCCACAGGTCGTGGAGCCGGCGGCACCCTGACCATCCTCTACTGGCAGGCCGCCTCCCTGGCCAATCCCTACCTGTCCGGCGGCACCAAGGACATCGACGCCAGCGCCATCACCCTGGAGCCCCTGGCCAACTACGACGAGAACGGCGAGATCGTGCCCCGGTTGGCCGTGGAGGTCCCCACCCTGGAGAACGGCGGCTTCTCCGAGGACCTGACCTCCATCACCTGGAAGCTGCGGCCGGATGTGAAGTGGTCCAACGGGGCGCCCCTGACCGCGGAGGACGTGGTCTTCACCTGGCAGTACTGCACCGCGCCGGACACCGGCTGCGCCCAGATCAGCCAGTTCGAGGGCATCGCCAACGTGGAGGCCCTGGACGATCTGACGGTGAAGATCACCTTCGAGGGGCCCATGCCCTACCCCTACAACGCGTTCGTGGGCGCGTTGACCCCCATCCTCCACAAGGCCCAGTTCGAGAACTGCGTGGGCGCCGCGGCCCAGACCTGCACCGAGCAGAACCTGATGCCCCACGGCACCGGCCCCTACAAGATCGTGGACTTCAAGGTCAACGACGTGGTGATCTACGAGCCCAACGAGTACTACCGGGAGCCGGACAAGCCCTACTTCTCCCAGGTCATCTTCAAGGGTGGCGGCGACGCGGCGGCCGCGGCCCGGGCTGTCCTGGAGACTGGCGAGGCGGACTACGCCTGGAACCTCCAGGTGGAGCCCCAGATCCTCCAGTCCATGGAGGCCGCGGGCCTGGGCACGGTGGTGGCCGCCTTTGCCACCAACGTGGAGCGGCTGATGATCAACAAGGCCAACCCGGACCCGGGCCTGGGCGACATGCGCTCGGTGAACGTCTACGTCTCGGATCCCGAGTACTGCAGCGAGCTGCCGGAGGACCTGCAGGAGTACTGCAACGTCAACCCCCACCCCTTCCTGACCGATCCCCAGGTGGTCCAGGCGCTGTCCATGGCCATCGACCGCAGCGTCATCGTGGAGCAGCTCTACGGCCCGGCCGGCCGCCTGACCTGCAACGTCCTCCCCGCGCCGGAGCGCTACGCCTCCACGAACAACGACTGGTGTCTGACCCAGGACATCGATGGGGCCAACGCGTTGCTGGATGAGATCGGCGCGGTGGACACGGACGGCGACGGCATCCGGGAGTACAACGGCGTGCCCATGCGGATCCTCTACCAGACCTCCACCAACTCGGTGCGCCAGAAGACCCAGGCCCTGATCAAGCAGTGGTGGTCCCAGATCGGCGTGGAGACCGAGCTGCGCAACATCGACGCGGCGGTCTTCTTCGGCGGCGACCCCAACAGCCCGGACACCTACGGCAAGTTCTACTCCGACGTGGAGATGTACACCAACGGCTCCACCGGCGTGGACCCGCAGCTCTACATGTCCAACTGGCTGTGCGAGAACGTCTCCGGGCCCTGGAACAACTGGCTGGGCAACAACGTGCCTCGCTGGTGCAACCCGGAGTACGACGCGCTGTACAAGGAGCTGACCCGGACCGCGGACCTGGATCAGCGGGCGGAGATCGTCATCGCGCTCAACGACATGCTGATCCAGGAGGGGGTGATGGTGCCTCTGGTCCACCGGGGCTCCGTGTCCGCGTACAGCAACACCCTGAAGGGCGTCCGCATGAACGCCTGGGATTCGGAGATGTGGAACATCGCCGACTGGTATCGTGAGGAGTAGGCCCCAGGCCCTCTCTTTCCCCCGGGGTCGGTAGGCCCCCAGAGCCCACCGACCCCGGGAGGACCGGGCCGGCATCCAAGAGGCCGGCCCCAAGAGCCCACGAGCCGGGTGCGGCCGCCAGGGCCGCACCCGGCATCGCCCCCGTGGAGCACGCGCGATGGGCAACTACTTCATCCGACGCATCCTGACCGCCATCCCCACGCTGTTGGCCATCAGCTTCGTCATCTTCGCCGTCCTAGACCTGGCCCCTGGCGACCCCACCGGCACCCTGCCCCCCCAGATCAAGCCCGAGGTCCGGGCCCAGATCCGGGAGGCCCTAGGGCTGGACGAGCCCTTCCACGTCCGCTATCTGCTGTGGATGAAGCAGTTCTTCATCAACGAGCCCTTGAACATCCTGGAGGAGACCACGGGCATCACCTTCCCGGGCTCGGAGGACCGCCTGCGCATCACCTCCTGGAGCAGTCGGGGCAAGCCGGTCATCGACCTGATCGTGGAACGGGTGCCCCAGACCCTGTGGGTGGTGGGCTTTGCGTACCTGCTGGCCGTCCTCATCGCGGTCCCCCTGGGGGTCATCGGGGCCATCCGTCAGAACTCCATCTTCGACCAGATCAGCACGGTCCTGGCCGTCATCGGCTACTCCATGCCCACCTTCTTCACCGGGCTGCTGGCCATCGTGGTCTTCAGCGTGAACCTGAAGTGGTTCCCCTCGGTCTACAACACCACCCTGGAGGTCACAGACTGGGCCAGCTTCGTGGCCCAGATCAAGCAGATGGCCATGCCGGTCGGGGTCTTGGCCTTCTTCCAGACCGCCGCGCTGAGCCGCTACACCCGTTCCTCCGTCCTGGACAACCTGAAGCAGGACTACGTGCGCACGGCCTATGCCAAGGGCTTTCGGGAGCGCTACGTGGTCTTTCGCCACGTGCTGCGCAACAGCCTGATCCCGGTGGTCACCCTGGTGGCCCTGGGCATCCCCCAGATCTTCGCGGGGGCCATCATCACCGAGCAGATCTTCCGGGTGAACGGCCTGGGAGCCCTCCTCATCCTCTCCATCCAGAGCTTCGACATCCCTACGGTCCAGACGGTGACCTTCATCTTCGCGGTCCTCATCGTGGCCTTCAACCTCATCGCGGACATGATCTACGCCGTCCTGGATCCCCGGATCACCTACCAATAGCCCACGGAGCCCTCGGTCCATGGCCGTACGAACCCAGACCGCCCCACCGCCACAGCTGGCCCAGGATGTCCGCCGCACCCACCGCACCCTCTGGGGCGATGCCTGGGTGCAGTTCCGACGCAACCGCCTGGCCATGATCGGCCTGGTGGTGCTGGCCCTCCTGGTCCTGGGCATCCTCATCGGCCCCCTCTTCTACCGGGTGGATCCGGAGTACATCGACATCACCCAGGCCAACCTGGGGCCGAGCTGGGAGCACCCCTTTGGGACCGACGACCTGGGCCGGGATCTGCTGGCCCGCAACCTCTACGGCGGCCGCATCTCCCTGGCCGTGGGCGTGGTGGCCATGGCCATCGCGATCTTCTTCGGCACCTTGGTGGGGCTCCTCTCCGGCTACTTCCCCGCGTTGGACAACCCCCTCATGCGTTTCACCGACATGATGCTGGCCCTGCCCCAGCTTCCCCTGTTGCTGGTGATCATCATGCTCTTCCGGGACACCCTGCGCAAGCTCCTGGGCCCGGAGCTGGGCATCTTCCTCCTCATCGTCTCCGTCATCGGCATCCTGGGCTGGATGCCCACGGCCCGGGTGGTGCGGGGATCGGTCCTCTCGGTCAAGGAGAAGGAGTTCGTGGAGGCCGCCGTCAACATCGGCGTCCACCAGACCGGGATCCTGCGCCGGCACATCCTGCCCAATGTCCTCAGCCCCATCATCGTCTCCGCCACCCTGAGCGTGGCCAGCGCCATCCTCAACGAGTCCGCGCTCTCCTTCCTGGGCCTGGGTTTCCCCCCCGACGTGCCCACCTGGGGGCGCCTCCTCTACGACGGCAAGGACTTCCTGACCTTCACCCCCTGGGTGGTGATCTGGCCCGGCCTCTTCATCTCCCTCACCATCCTGAGCATCAACTTCATGGGAGACGGCCTGCGAGACGCCCTGGACCCCCGCCAGCGGACCTGAATCGGGCCTCGCCGCCCGGAGCCGACCAGGCCCCCGGTTCGACCGCTCCGCGAGAACGATCCCTGCCTCGTAGACATCAGGGTATACTTATACGCAGCAGTTCACGAATGCGTAGCGGAGTCGGCATCCTCGGATGCCGATCCCAGAGGGGCGATGCCGCACCGGAGGATGCTCACTCCTCCGTTTGGCTCAAATCGTGAATTACGGATACCCTCTGGTTGATCGGGTGTCCTATTGCCCGGAAGCCCGAGGTGGGATAGGGTGGAGGCAGAGCAGAGGCGGTAGGGCCCGGCCCGCCTGGTTCCCAGGCCCAGGGCCCTGGACGACAGGAGGCGTCCATGCGAGCCTTCGTGTTGAGCGGCGGCGGCAACCGAGGTGCGCTCCAGGTGGGGGCCCTGCGGGCCCTGCTGGAGCGGGAGATCTACCCCGAGATGTTGGTGGGCTGTTCGGCCGGTGCCCTGAACGCGGCCTTCCTGGCCCAGGAGCTGAGCCTGGCACAGGTGGATGCCCTCCACCAGGTGTGGGCCAGCACCCGGAAGGAGGACGTCTATCCCGGTGGACGGCTTCGGGTCCTGTGGCGCCTGCTCTCCGGCCAGGAGAGCCTCTACGACAACCGGAACTTCTACGCCTTCCTCCAACGCCACGGCATCAGCCCGGCCCTCACCTTCGGCGCCCTGGTCCGCCATGTGCGGCTCTACATCACCGCGACGGACCTGGATACCGAGACGCTCCATGTCTTCGGCGACCATCCCGGCCATCGGGTGTTGGACGCGCTGATGGCCAGTACCGCGCTCCCGCCCCTGCACCCACCCTGGACGGTGGACGGCCGGCGCTTCATCGACGGCGGCACCGTCACGCCCCTGCCCCTGCGGGTGGCCCTGGAACGGGGCGCGGACGAGGTCTACGCCCTCCACATCTGGAACGAGCCCACGCCTCTGGGCCCGCTGCACCGGGGCCTGGCCGCCATCGTGGATCGGAGCATCAGCACCATGCTGCGGCGCCAGGCCGAACACGACCTGCTGCTCCTGGAGAACCGCCGTCGGGTCCGGCTGCACCGGATCCGCCTGGAGGTGGACGACCCTCCCGGCATCCACGACTGGAACCAGACCGATCGACTGGTGCAGGCCGGCTACGAGCAGGCCATCCACTACCTGGAGCACCAGGGGATGGGGAGCCCGGCTCCCGGGACCCGGCGCTCTCCCCTCCGGTGGCTCTCCCAGCGGTTCCTCCGGGCCATGTCCCCCTTCCGGAAGGCGGCGCTGGCGCCTGTTTCGGTGGAGGCGGAGATCCGCCAGCAGGGTTCCCGGGGATGACGGCACCGGGAGCGCTCATGCCGAGGGGGAGGTGCAGTGGGGGCAGTGGCGGGGGTCTGCCAGCTCCTCCAAGTGTTCGCCGCAGACGGCAAAGGTGATCTCCACCCGGTCCCGTAGGAGCCGCCGCACCACCGTGGCCTCCAGGCGGAGGTCCCGGCAGTTGGTGGTGCGGAGGACCTGGGGCACCGGACAGGTACGGCACAGGGCCCGCCGCCAGGGGCGCGGGTTCTCCGGGTTGGCCTCCAACAGGCGGCAGGCCTCCCGATGGTTGCCGCGGAAGTAGTCGCCGTAGAAGTAGGGGCAGTCAACCGGTTTGGACATGGGAGCCCGATCGGTCCATAGGCTGGGCAACGTACAAAGGCGGGGGTCGACCCGGAGCCCCCGCCTTGTCGCGTCTCAGGCTGTCACACTCCGTGTCGGCCGGAACGGCCCTCTCTCTGGGAGCAGCCCACCGGTCCCTGGGGCCCGGGGGCGGCTCACCGGTGCGGAGCGTCTCCTCGCTCAGAAGTCGGCCCCACCAAAGGGGCCGTAGGGGTCCTCGAAGTCGGACAGATCGCCCCAGTCCCGGTCTCGGTAGAAGACGTCGGGATCGATGAAGAGGAGATCGGCCAGGGCCTTCTTGCGGGCCTCCTGTTCCGGGAGCAGGTAGCCGAACTCCTCCTCCAGGGCGATCAGGTTCTCCAGCTCTGCCTCCAACAGGTGGAAGTCCCCGTGGCTCAGGGGATCCTCCTCCGGGGTGCGGCTGTAGAACTCGGTGAGGTAGACCTCGTAGCTGGGGCATGTCTCGGGCGGGGCGTCGGCCTCCGAGGCGAGCCACTCGTACAGCTCTTCCTCGCCGAAGATCTCGAAGACGTCGCTGGAGAAACGGCTGCTGTAGAAGGGGTCCAGGCTCAGGTCCACGAAGCCCGGGTGGGGTTCCGGCGTCGAGGGCATGGACGGGGAGGAGCCGGTTCGGGGAGGAGCGGCATGGGCCTCGGAGTCCAGCACGTAGAACATCTCGAACCCGGTCTCTTCTGTGTCGGCCCTTCCCCCCTGCATCCGGCTCTCCTCGTCCAGCTTCGGCGAGGTCTGGACCTTGACCAGCGTCAGGCGGCTGTGGTGTTGCAGGACCTCGTGCAGTTCGTCGGGGGGGATGGGTTCCCCGTAGACCTTCCGGGCGATGAGGGCCGCGGCCAGCTCCCAGGGCCGCACGCCCTTCTCCTTCCGCTGCCTGCGCCGATCCAGGGCCACGATCTCCTCGGCGGTGCGCGCGAGCAGGAGGTTGCGCCGAGCGATCTCCTCTTCCTGCCGCGACTCCCGGGGCTGGAGCCGGAAGCCGTATCTCCCCCCCTGGACGTCGATGGCCCAGATGAGCAGGTCGTCCTGGGCCCGCCCCCCGAGATCGTCCACCCACGCGGAGAACTGGGACCCCAGCTGGAGGGCCCAGGTGTCGTCGCTGACGGTGGCCCAGGCCTGGAGGGTGGGCCCGCCCATGAGCTCCAGGGTCAACCGGCGGCCGTCGTCTTCCTGGTCTGGAAAGAAGTCGGGGAAGAAGACCATGTGTTCCAGCTCGTCCAGGAAGAGGAGGCCCCGCTGGATCTCCTGGTCTGTCAGGTGGTGGCGGAACCACTGCCCCTGGAGCAAGGAGGAAAGCCAGCCATATCGTCCGGGGGATACAGGAACGGCCTGGAAGAGCTGGCGCAGGGCATTGTAGACCGAGGTCTTGACGGCCTTGCCTACCGGGCGGCGTTCCTGTACCCGCTGGATCAGGGTCTGGATGTCCAGCGGCTCGGGCGAGGAGCTGAGGATCTCCGCGACACAGGCAACGTAGCTGGGATAGGATCGGGTTGTGCTCATGGCGCTGTCCTCCTGTGGGTTCCTATTATTCCACAGGATGGAGGAATTGTCTACCGCCGATCGGTCCTCGGATCCGCGAAATTTGGAGGCGAGTGGGTGGACCCGACCCAAAAGGCCACGTCAGCTCTCAGATCGTCGCTGCCCACAGGCTGCGCATCGGTCCAGTGGCCCAGGTTCGTGAGGTGGGAACTCCGCCTCTAGGCGGGCCCTCGGTCCGGATGTCCCGTCTTTCCCTCTGGCGGATTTCCACGAAGGCCTGGGGCGACCCGATGGGAGTATCTGAGGTCTCGGGCCAAGGATCCTGAAATCGAAAGAAAGGATCCATTTGTTTTCATGATATGGACAGGCGGGTGGGTGAGGTTTCCCGCATTTGGCGCAGGGATGGTTCGAAGGGCTCAGGCCGATAATACATTACACGGCTGCCCATTGCCCCGGACAAGCGGAAGGACAGGGACCCACTGCCATGAGGATGTCGGCCCACCCAGACGACCTACAGGACCCCACTGCCCCCCCTGAGCGCAACGGGATGGACCCACATGTCCAGGCCGTTCTCCAGGCCCGGGCCGAGCTCCTGGCCCGGCCGATGGCCGAGGAGCGCACCGGCGCTTCCCTGTCGCTGCTGTTCTTCTCCCTGGGCACAGAGCGCTACGCGCTTCCCATCCGCCAGGTGGTGGGGGTGGAGGCCGAACCCACTGTGGTGCCTCTGCCCGGAGCCCCGCCCCACTGGCTGGGGCTCATCAACCGGCAGAGCCAGGTGATCCCGGTCCTCCATCTGGCCCGTTGGCTGGAGCTGCCCCAGCCCGATGGTCCCCGCCAGGGAGCGGCGATCCTGGTGGCCATGGCCCCGGGCTGGACGGTGGGCCTGTGGGTGGACGCGGTGGAGGGCTCCCGGGAGGTCTTCGAGGACGAGCTCCAACCCCCGCTGGGGAGGCAGCGTTCCGCCCTGCTGGGCAGCGTCCGCGGGCTGACACCGGACCTGGCCGCCGTGCTCGACCTGGACCGCCTGTTGCCCCCGGCGCGGCTGCAGGTGGACCAACGCCGGGGCCGGTATGGCCTCCACGCCCCCTCGGAGCCTCGGGAGTGGGGCCCTCGCCCGCCCGAGGCAGGCCCGGAACGCGGGTGAGGCCCCGGCAGATGTCCATCCGATGACCCGGACCCACCCCCCTCGTCCCACGCCTGAAGAGGGGCTGGAGGGGCCCGGAAGCCTGTCTGGAACGGAGGGGATACTTCCATGAGAGAGTGGATGCTGCGCATGCCTTTTCGTCGTCGGATCTATCTGTTCGCCGGGCTCCTGATGCTCCTGGGCGTGGGGGTCATCGGGTGGAACATCCGGCAGACCCGGATCGTCCACGGCGAGAACGACTCCCTGACGACCCTCACCGCCCAGGCCGCGCTCCTGGCCCAGGTGGTGGCCGACTTCAACCTCCGCAGCCAGCTCCAGTTCACCGCCCTGGACGGCCAGGAACCGCCCCGCTCCATCCAGGAGGTGGAGGCGCGGCTCGACATGGAGCTGGGCAGGCTCGTGGAACAGGCCATGGACCCCGAGGAGCGACGCCGGCTGGCCCAACTGCAGAGGATCCTGGCCCGCTACGACCAGGCCTGGGCGGAGATGGCCGTTGCCGTTGCCGAGGGAGCGGATCCCTATGCCCTCTGGCGCGGGGAGCTCCTTCCCCTGGTGGCCCAGTTCGAGGAGACGGCCCGGGCGCAGTTGGCGGGCTACCGATCGGAGACCGAGGCCCTCCACCAACAGATCGAACGCCAGACGAACACGGCCCTTGCCCTGGCCTGGGGGCTGTTGGCCCTGTACCTGGTCCTGGGCAGCGGCCTGGCCTGGTTGCTGACCCGGGCCGTGGCCTGCCCGCTGCGCACGGTGGCCCAGGCCCTGGACACCCTGGTGAGCCAGGACCTGCGCCAGTTCGTGGAGGCCTTGGATCGGCTGGCCCAGGGAGACCTGACGGCCCGGTTCTCCACCGCGCCGCCTCGCCTGCCCGTGTACGCGGACGACGAGTTCGGCTCCCTGATGGGTTCGTACAACCAGGTGGCCACCCAGCTCGACCACCTGGAGACCGCCTTTGAGAAGACCGTGGCCAACCTGGCCGCGCTCTCGTCCCAGATCCAGCAGAGCGCCCGCAGCCTGGGGATGACCTCGTCGGAGATGCTCTCGGTGGTGAACGAGCACACCGCGGGCACCAGCCAGCAGTCCGCGGCCATCACCCAGGTGACGGCCACCGTGGAAGAGGTCCGGGCCACCGCGGAGCAGACGGCCAACCTGGCCCGAGAGGTGGCCGAACGGGCCCAGCAGTCTGTGGAGGCCGCGCAACAGGGCCAGGAGATGGCCGCGACCCTGGAGCGGAGCATGCAGAACATCTACGCGAAGATGCAGGTCATCGCCCAGGACATCCTGGCCCTCTCGGAGCGGACCCAACAGATCGGCGAGATCACGGCCACCTCCAACGACATCGCGGACCAGTCCAACCTGCTGGCCCTGAACGCGGCCATCGAGGCCGCCAAGGCCGGCGACCAGGGCAAGGGCTTCACCGTGGTGGCCACGGAGATGCGGAACCTGGCCGAGCAGGCCAAGGCCGCCACCCACCAGATCCAGGACATCCTGGGGGAGATCCAGAAGGCCACCAACGCCGCGGTCATGGCCACCGAGCAGGGGGCCAAGGGGGTGGAGGAGGGCATGGAGATGGCCCGCCGGACAGTGGAGGTGATCCAGGAGCTCAGCCAGGCTGTGGAGTACTCCACCTTCGCGGCCCGGCAGATCGCGGCCTCGGCCCAGCAACAGAACCTGGGGATGGACCAGATCGCCCAGGCCATCCGGGACATCCAGCAGGCCACAGACCAGTTCGTCGCCAGCGCCCGGCAGTCCCAGAGCTCGGCCCAGAACCTGGAGACGCTGGCCCGACAACTGGTGGAGGCTACCAAGGGATACCAACTGGCATGAACCTGGACGAGGAACTGCTGCAGGAGCTGCGCCGGGCCTTTCGGGCCGAGGCCGGGGAGTACGTGCAACAGGCCAACCGGTGTCTGCTGCGCCTGGAGGAGGGCGTGGACCCCCAGGACCAGGCCCCCCTCCTCCAGGAGCTCTTCCGCCTGGCCCACAGCCTGAAGGGATCGGCCCGGGCCATCGGCCTGAGCCCGGTGGGCGACCTGGCCCACCGGATGGAGACCCTCTTGGACCAGGTCCAGGAGGGGGTGCAGCCCCTCCGGCCCGGTCTGTTCGACCTGCTCTACCGCACCCTGGACGCGATCCAGGAGGCGGCGGAGGCCCCCGACCCGGAGTCCGTCTCGGTGGATGCCCTCTGCCAGGAGCTGGAGCGAGCTGCCCAGGAGGGGCCTGGGGAGCCCGCGCCCTCGGCCCCGGGCATCGAGCCGCCCGCCCCGTCCCCCAGGCCGGCGACACCCCCCCGGGGCGAGCCACCCGGGCCGTCGGCGGTGTCGGGCCCGGAGAAGGCCGCGCCCGTTTCCCCCTCGCCATGGGAGTCCCCGGCCTCTTCGGGGCCGGAAACCGTCGGCCACAGGGGCCGCTCCCTCGGGTCCGAGGACAGGGCCCGGGCCGAGGAGACCGTCCGGCTCTCCACGGCCAAGCTGGACGCGTTGATGGGCCAGGTGGGGGAGCTCCAGGTGTTGCGGAACGGGTTCCACCGGCTGGTGGACCAGATCCAGGAGCTCCATCGTCGGTTGGGGACCTGGGAGCGGCGTTGGCAGCGGCTTCGGGCCCAGAGCCGGGGGTGGATGGAGGGAGCCCACCGGGCCCCGGGGGCCCTGGAGGCCTGGCACGGGGTCCGCCTGTGGCAGGAACACCTGGAGGAGCAGGAGGCGCATCTGGCCCACATGCGCCGGGAGATGGGCCGCCTGGTCCAGTTCGTCCATCGGTTGAACCATCGGATGGGCCAGGCCATTGCCGGGGTCCAGGACGACGTCCAACAGACCCGGCTGGTTCCGCTGTCGGGGCTCCTGGAGACCTTTCCCCGGATGGTGCGGGATCTGGCCCGCGAACAGGGCAAGGAGATCCGGTTCCAGATCCTGGGCGACGAGGTGGAGGTAGATCGGGCCATCGTGGAGCAGCTCAAGGCGCCTCTGATCCACCTGCTCCGCAACGCGGTGGACCACGGCATCGAGGGGCCGGAGGAACGGGTGGCCGCGGGCAAGCCCAGGCAGGCGTCCCTGGTCCTGGAGGCCACCCAGCAGGGGGACGGCCTCCGCATCCGGGTGCAGGACGATGGTCGGGGCATCGATCCGGCCATGGTGCTCCGTCGGGCGGTGGAGCGGGGGATCATCGGGCCGGAGGAGCGGCAGAAGTACGATGCGGGCCAGGCCCTGTGGCTGATCTTCCGGCCGGGCTTCTCCACCCGGTCCGCGGTCTCCACCATCTCGGGCCGGGGCGTGGGCCTGGATGTGGTCCGGGACCAGGTGGAGCGGCTGCAGGGCACTGTGGATGTGGAGAGCCGGGTGGGGCAGGGCACCACCTTCACCCTGACCATGCCCCTCACGGTGGCGGCCACCCTCTGCTTGGTGGTCCGGGCCGGAGGGCAGCGTTTTGCCCTGCCGGTCCACCACGTCCATCGTCTCCTGCCGGTGGAGGGCTCTGGAGTGGTCTCGGTGGAGGGGGGGCCGGCCGTCCAGGTGGGCGGCCGCGCGATCCCGGTGGCCCATCTGGCCGGGCTCTTGGGTCTGGGGCCCGGGGCTTCAGGGCCGGAGCCCATCCTGGTGGCCCTGGAATGCGGTCCTCGGATGGCGGCCTGCTGGGTGGATGGGTTGGAGGGGATGGAGGAGCTGGTGGTGAAGCCCCTGCCCGATCCCCTGTACTCGGTGGTCCATGTGGCCGGGGTCGCGCTCCGGGGTTCCGGGGAGCCCATCCTGGTGCTCCACGTGGGCGACCTGCTGCGGGCCGTGGGGTCCACCGCGCCGGTGGCCTTGGCCGCGGCGGACGGGCCGGCAAGGCCGGCAGCCCGGCCCGGCGCGCCCCGCATCCTGGTGGTGGACGACTCCACCACCACCCGTACCCTGTTGCGCAGCATCCTGCGGAGCGCGGGATATGCGGTGGAGGTGGCGACGGATGGGCACGATGCCTGGGCACGGCTGGCCGAACTCCAGGTGGACCTGGTGGTCTCGGATGTGGACATGCCCCGGATGGACGGCCTGGAGTTGACCGCCCGGATCCGCCAGGACCCCCGCCTGGAACGTCTGCCGGTCGTCCTGGTCACCTCTTTGGGCTCGGAACAGGATCGGCGGCGGGGGATCGAGGCCGGCGCGGACGCCTACATCGTGAAGGGGGCCTTCGATCAGCAACATCTTCTGGACACCATCCGACGGTTCGTGTGAGGCTCCGTCCCCGGGGCCGAGATCCGAGGCCGGGCGGTTGGTCCCATTGGCCGGGCCCCCGGGGCCCCGTATAGTGGAGCCAGCCTTGTCGACGTGCCCCAGGGGCACCACCCTTCAGGAGAGCCATCTATGGTACGGGTTCTGATCGTGGACGATTCCCCCACCGCCAGGCTGGTGTTGCGCCAGATCCTGGGGGCCGATCCGGAGATCCAGGTGGTTGGGACAGCCGCCACCGGCCAGGAGGCTCTGGAGCAGGTGAGACAACGGAACCCGGACGTGGTCACCATGGATGTGTTCATGCCGGGGATGGACGGCTACGAGGCCACCCGGCGGATCATGCAGGAGCATCCGGTCCCCATCGTGGTGGTCAGCGGCGGGGTGGACAAGCCCGAGCTGCGGGTGGCCTTTCGGGCCATCCAGGCCGGTGCCCTGGACGTGCTCCAGAAGCCCGGCGTGGACCCAGGGCGGGCTTCGGAGTACGCGCGGCGGCGCCTGGTGGCCACGGTGAAGCTGATGGCCTCGGTCCGGGTGCTGCGCCAGCCCGACCCCGCCCGCGCCGCGGGGTCCCCAGGCCTCCGGGCCCATGGGGCCACGCCTGGCTCCCGGCCTCGATGCATCGGTGTGGTGGCCTCCACGGGTGGGCCCATGGCCCTGAACACCCTGTTGAGGGGCCTGCCGGCCCATTTCCCGGTGCCCATCGTGGTGGTCCAACACATGGCGCCTGGGTTTCTGAAGGGGCTGGTGGATTGGCTCCAGGGCCACACTGCCCTGCGGTGCCGGGTGGCCCAGGACGGGGAGTGGCCCCAGGCCGGGACCGTCTACTTCGCCCCGGACGACCGCCACCTGGTCCTCGTCCGGCCGGGGCGATTTCGCCTGGAGGAGGGGCCACCGGTCCACTACGTCCGCCCCTCGGGCACGGTCCTGCTGGAGTCCATGGCCCGTCTGTGGGGGAAGCAGAGTCTGGGCGTGGTGCTGACGGGCATGGGATCCGACGGCGCGGAGGGGCTCCGGGCCGTGCACCACCATGGGGGCATCGGCATTGTCCAGGACGAGGCCACCGCGGCCGTGTGGGGGATGCCCCGGGCCGCGGTGGAGATGGGGGCGGCGGACTACGTGCTTCCCCTGGAGGCGATCGGCCCCAAGCTGTTGGAGCTGGTGGGCCGGGTCGCGGAAGTGCCAGACAGGAGATGAGCCACATGGCCGCTGAATCGCTTGCTGGGAAGCGCGTGCTGATCGTGGACGATTCGGCCACGGTCCGCACCTTCATCGCCGCCCTCCTGCGGGAGCACCGGATCCAGGTGGAGGGGGTGGCCACGGGCCGGGAGTGTCTGGACCGGCTGGGGATGGACCCGACCTGCTATGACCTGATCCTCCTGGACCTTCTCCTGCCCGACACCGATGGGATCCAGGTGTTGCGGGCGATCCGCAGCCAGACCGAGGAACCCACCGTGGTGGTGATCACCGGGATGGGCGGTGTCCGCTCGGCCATCGCCTCGGTCCGGGAGGGAGCCGACGGCTACATCCAGAAGGAGGATGTGTCCGTGGGCGGGGATCACGAGGCCTTCCTCTACTGGCTGGAGCAGGCCATGGAGCGGCGGGCCGGCATCCTGGCAGCCCGCCAGTTGGAGGCGGTGAAGGCCGAGCTGTTCGCCATCGTGGCCCACGACCTGCGCAGCCCGACCAACACCATCCAACTGGCCCTGGATCTCCTGTCCGACCCGGCCACCGGGCCCCTCAACGAGACCCAGCGGGAGCTGGTCCATACCTTGCTCCAGGCCAGCCACCGGCTCCACGAGCTGATCAACGACTACCTGGACTTCATCGGCCTGGAGTCGGGGAAACTGCAGTTGGAGTTCGCCTGGGTGGATCCCCGGGCCCTGTTGGAGGAGAGCGTTCGCATGGCCCAGATCCGGGCCCGGCTGAACGGCCAGCAGGTTCGGGTGGAGACCGACCGGGCGCCGGCCCAGATCTGGGCCGATGGCCGTCGTCTGAAGCAGGTGTTCGACAACCTGATCGTGAACGCGTTGAAGTACACGCCTCGGGAGGGGAGCATCTGGATCCGCCTCTGGCAGGAGGGGGGCCGGATGTTCTTCCAGGTTCAGGACACGGGCATTGGGCTGGATCCCGATCTCCTCCCCCACCTTTTCGACAAGTTCCGCCGGGCCGACAACCCCGCGGTCCGGGAGATCCAGGGAACGGGCCTGGGCCTGTTCATCGTGCGGGAGATCGTGGAGGCCCATGGGGGCACGGTGTGGGCGGAATCTCCGGGGCCGGGGCAGGGCAGCACCTTCACCGTCGCGGTGCCCATCCACTCCGAGGGCACCCTCTCCTCTCCCGCGACCCTGGAGGTGTCCCCATGAGGGAAGGACGCTCCCTGTACCTGCTCTTCCGGCTGGGGGAGCCGCTCTACGGCCTGGCCATCGAACATGTGGTGGAGGTCCTGCGCATGGCCGCTCTGCTCTCCCTGCCCCACGCACCGGCCTGGCTCCTGGGCTGTCTCAACCTCCGGGGCCAGGTGCTGCCGGTCCTGGACCTGGCCCGCCGGCTGGGCCTGCCCGGGGTGCCCATCCACCTGGACACCCCGGTGATCGTGGTGGGTGTGGAGGGGCGTTCCGTGGGCCTGGTGGTGACCTCGGTGTGCGACGTGGCGGCCCTGCCGGAACCCGAGGAGGGCCGTTGGGTGACCCACCAGGACGAGCAACTGGTGCTTCTCCTGGATCCTGCGCCCCTGGTGGCCGAGAGCTACGCCTGGCTCGAGCGCCCCCGAGCTGGTGCGGCCTCCTGGGCCGATCCCCATTCCCGGGCTGCGTTCCCGTGAGCCACATGGACGGGGTTCCAGCACCACAGGTGGTCGCCCTGGCCGAGCGGCTCCAGCGGTTCAGCGGTCTGCGTCTTCCCGCCTACCGACACCCGGAGCTGCTGCGGGCGGCCTCTCTCCTGGCCCGGGAGCACACCGGTGGGGACGTGGATGCCCTGCTGGAGCGGCTCGATGGCCCGGGCAGCCACGCCCTGCTCCAACGGCTGGCCGAGGCCATGACCGTGGGGGAGTCCTACTTCTTCCGGGATCCCGTCCATTTCGACCTCCTCCGCCACGAGCTGTTGCCGGAGATCCTGTGGCGCCGTCGGGAACAGCGGACCTTGCGGATGTGGAGCGCGGCCTGCGCCACCGGCGAGGAACCCTACTCCCTGGCCATTCTCCTCCACCAGCTCCTGCCCGAGGCCGACCGGTGGACGTGGCGGCTGTTGGGAACCGATGTGGACCGACAGGCCCTGGCCCAGGCCCGGGAGGGCCGATATCGGCCCTGGTCCCTGCGGCAGACGCCCCCGGAGGTGGTGCGGGCCTACTTCGATGTCCAGGAGAACATCTACCGGCTGCGGGAACCGGTGCGCGGCTGGGTGACGTTCCAACACCTGAACCTGGCTGCCGATCGATATCCGGATCCCGGGCGCGGCCTGGCCGATTTCGACCTGATCCTCTGTCGCAACGTCCTGATCTACTTCGACCCGGAGACGGCCCACCGGGTGGTCCAACGGCTCTACGACTGTCTGGCCGAGGGCGGGTGGCTCCTGGTGAGCGCGGTGGAGGCCATGCCCGGATACTACCACCGTTTCCAGCGGATCCGCCTGGGAGGGGCCACGGTCTACCGGCGGCCCGGGCCGGGGGAAGGGCCGTCGCCCCCGGCGGGGATCGCCACCCCCTGGGAACGTTCGACAGGGGGCAGGGCACCCTGGACCGGGGAACAGCCGACCTCTCCAGGGGGGTGGCCGGGCGTGGGGGCGTTCGGCCATGCCCCGCCTGGGCGGTCGTGGGGGCAGACGGGCCTCGGAAAGGTCCTGCCCCGGGGAGGATCCCCTCCGGCGGAGGTCCCTCGGTCGGAGCCGGGGCCCGGCCGGCTGGAGGCGGCGGGATGCCCCGAGCCGGTGGACGACCCCCACCGGGCCTGTGACAGGGCCCGAGACCTGGCATCCCAGTGCCGATGGCAGGAGGCCAGCCATTGGCTGGACCGGGCCGAGGCCCTGGCCCCGGACCTGGCCCGGGTCCACTACTGGCGGGGGATGGTGGCCCAGGGGATGGACGATCTGCCGGGAGCGCTGGCGGCTCTGCGCCGGGCCCGGTACCTGGATCCCGAGGCTCCCCTGGTCCACATGGCCCTGGCCACGGTGTGGCATGGATTGGGCGATCCGATCCAGGCCGCTCGTTCGTTGGACAACGTGGAGCGTCTGCTGCGGGGGCGGCCCCTTCACCAGGTGGTTGCGCCCCAGGACGAGCCCGAGCTCACGGTGGGTGTCCTGCGGGAGCTGGTGGCCATGCAGCGGCACCCTCTGCGGGGGTGGGCAGGGGCTCCGGCTGGGGGACCCGGGTGACCGGTTTGGAACGGGGGAAGGAGAGGGCGGCAGAAAGGGGAAGGCCCGGTGGACAAACCGCCGGGCCTTCCCCTTTCTGGGCTCTGAAGCACTGTGGCCGGCTTCAGCTATTCCAGTTGACTCGACAGGCCGGTACCTTCGACATGCTCCCTCCTGGTGGCTCGGAGATCTGGGGAGGCGTGCCCGAAGGCCAGCTTACCCGGCCCAGAGGATGCCGTCGACGCAGTTGCCGCCGAGGGGGTTGCTGCCGCAGTCACCGGCCCAGAGGATGCCCGCGATGGCGTTGTCCGCGCCCAGCTCGGGGAGCGAGACGCCGAAGCCCACGGCCAGGGCCGGAGCCACCACCAGCAGCAACACCAGCGAGACGATCACCACGAGACGAGACAGGTTCATCTTGGACCTCCTGAGTAGGTTGGAACGGTTGAGAGAAGATGGTGGGTAGGACAAGCGGAGCACCGAACCGACAAGAGATTACGGTTTTGTCGGGTGTCCACTTGTGGCTGTTACTTTATCAGAAAGTGGAGGAGTTGGGGAACGCCAAAAGTACCAAATTCCTACGCCAAATGGCGTATATTTGGCCCTTACGTAAGGTTGGGTAAGGCCTACATCAGAGCTTCTGACGGTGGTGGGCCAGGAGGGCCTGCCAGCTCTGTCGTTCCTCGGGCGCGATGGTCTCGATGGCCTGGGCCACCATCTGGTGCAGGCGCTGTTGATCTCGGCGGAGGAGCGTGTGGTAGATGGCGCTCTGGATCAGGGTGTGGCGGAACGCGTAGCCGGGCTCGGGGCCGAAGGACTCCTGCTGCAGGAAGTGGCGTTCCACCAGGGCGTCCAGCTCCTGGCGCACCTTCTCGGCCTCGCCGGGGCGCAGGGCTTGGAACAGCCGCAGGGGGAAGGAGCGGCCCAGCACGGCCGCCTGCTGGAGGGTGCGCCGCAGGGCCGGGGGCAGCCGGTCGAAGCGGGCCAGGATCAGCCCGGCCAGGGTGCCGGGGACCTCGTGGATCAGGGTGAGGGCCTGTTCCACCGCGTCCAGCCCCTCTTCCCGGAAGACCAGGCCTTCCTGGTCGAGCAGCATGCGCACGATCTCCTCGATGTAGAAGGGGTTCCCCTCGGCCTGGGCCGCGATCTCCTCCCGCACCTTCTGGAGCAGGGGGCTCTGGCCGGGGACGAGCTGCTGGAGGAAGTGGTGGCTCTGTTCCTCGGAGAGGGCCTGGAGGTGGATGGGGGGCAGCCAGCCGGGCAGGGTCTCGGCCACGGTCAGGAGCTGCCCTACCTGGGTGTGGGGTTCGTAGTCCCGGGTGACCAGGATGATCAGGAGGGGCAGGTTCTGGGTGGTGCGCAGGAAGTACTCCAGGAAGCGGAGGGAGGGCGCGTCGATCCAGTGGAGGTCCTCCAACACCAGGACCGCGGGCTCTCGCAGGATGGCCCAGAGCACGTGGCGCAGCATCACGTGGATCCGTTGCTGGAGCATCCCCCTCTCCAGCAGGTTCAGGGGCCGGCAGAGCTGGGGGGCGTAGGCCTCCAGCCCCATGGCCATCAACAGGTAGGGCAGCACCACGTCCGCGTCGTGGTCGATGGGCAGGCTGTGGAGCCAGTCCCCCAGCTCCCGCACCTGGGCATCGCCGGTCAGGCCCTCGTCGAGGCCGGCCAGCCGGCGGACCAGGTCTCGGACCATCCAGTAGGGGCTGGAGCGGCCGTAGGCCAGACACGCGCCCTCGAAGACCGGCACGCCTCGCTGCTCGGCCCATCGGCCGAACTCGTTGACCAGGCGGCTCTTGCCCAGGCCTGCCTCGCCGATCACCGCGAGGAGCCGGGTACGTCGGGGGTGGCGCAGCACCTCCTGCAGCCCGGCCCGGAGCTCGTCCAGCTCCTCCTCGCGCCCGATCAGGGGCACCTGCATGCCGGGCAGGCCGCGGATGTTGCTGGGCTTCTCCCGGACCCGCAGGGGGCGGAAGGCCGTCTCCAGCTCCTGGAGCCCATTCGGTGGGCCGAAGAGCCGAACTCGCTGGTAGTGGAAGATGGGCCGGGTGCGCTGATAGGTGGTGAAGCTGGCCAGCACCGTCCCAGGGTCGGTCTGGCTCTCCAGATAGGAGGCCAGTTGGATGCTCTCGCCCACCACGGTGTACTCTGTGTGGAGCTCGTTGCCCACCTTGCCCACGATGGCCCAGCCCGTGTGGATCCCGATGCGCACCCGCAGGTCGAAGTTGTACCGCTGCAGGGCCCGCAGCCGCAGCAGCTCCAGGGCCTGTTGGATCTCCAGCGCAGCCCGGACTGCCCGCTCCGGATCGTTCTCGTGGCCCACCGGCGCGCCGAAGAGGGCGATGAGCCCGTCCCCGGTGAAGTGTTCCACGCTCCCCTCGTAGCGGAACACGATGTCCACCATGGTGCGGATGGCCTCGTTGATCAGGATGTAGATGTCCTCGTGGTCCATCCGGTGGCTGGCCGCGGTGAAGTTGGAGACGTCGGCCACCAGCACCGTGATCTCCCGGCGTTCGCCCTGGATGGCCAGGGATCCGTCCGAGGTCGGGGGGATGGGGCCCGGAGGGGAGAGCTCCTCCAGGCCGGTGGGGCCCGGGCGGGGGCCGGAGGGGAGGAGGGCCCGGGTGGGCAGGCGGGTGCCACAGTGGCCGCAGAAACGGGCGCCGGGCGGGGCCACGGTGCCGCATTGGGGGCAGGTGGTGGCGTTCTGGGGCATGGGGCTTCCGTTCGGGCTCTGCGGGCCAGGGTTCGACATGGGCAGGCCTCGTCACCTCGGTGGGCAGAAGATATCACATCTAGGCCAGTTGGACAAGCAGTGCCTCCACATCCTCCAGGTCGGGCCGGGTGCCCAGGTGTTGGAACAGCTCTCGGGCCCGTTCCAGCATCTGGCGAGCCTCGGCTGCCTCCTGACGGGCCATGTGCAGGCGGGCCGACTGGACCAGGATACGGCCGGCCTCCAGGCCTCGGGGCTCGGTCAGCCGTTGCTGGGCCATGTTCAGGGAGCGCTCCGCGGCCTCCAGCTTCCCCTGGTGGAGCTGGATCTGGCTGAGGATCCGCCAGGCGCCGGCCTCCAGGTTGGAGTTCCCCGTCTCCGCGGCCAGCAGGATGGCCCAGCGGGCCGACTGTTCGGCCTGGGACGGGTCGTCCAGGGCCAGGGCGGCCTGGGCCTGGATCTGGTGGATCTCCGCCAACAGGGCCTGGGCATCCGCCTCCTGGGCCCACCGGGTGGCCTGGTCCAGGAAG
Organism: Caldilineaceae bacterium; assembly: GCA_026989655.1. GTDB lineage: Bacteria > Chloroflexota > Anaerolineae > Caldilineales > Caldilineaceae > JALSIX01. Next base: position 74,161 of record JALSIX010000114.1, on the reverse strand, counting down.
GCCTGGGCCTCGGCCTGCTGGCCCTGGGCCAGGTGGAGCTCGCCCAGGGCCAGCAGGGCGGTGGCCAGGTGGAAGGGAAAGCGCAGGGACTCGCTGAGGCTGCGCCCCCGTTCGAAGTGGAAGCGGGCCCGCTCGAAGTGGCCGCTGAGCCGCTCCAGCCAGCCCAGGTTGTTGTGGGTGAGGGCCACCCCCTCCAGGTCGCCGATCTTCTCCCGCAGCTCCAGGCTGTGGCGGAAGTAGAGCCGAGCCCGGTCCCGGTCGCCCTGTTCGGCCATCAGGATGGCCAGGTTGCTGAGGGCCGCGGCCATGCCGTTGAGGTCGTTCTCGGCCTCGTAGAGCTGGTAGGCCCGGTCCACGTGGGCAATGGTCTCCTGCCAGTTCCCCTGCGCGTAGGCGATGCCGCCCAACAGGTTCTCGCTCCCGGCCTCGATGATGGGTTCCTGGGCCCGACGGGCATATTCCAGCCCCAGCTGTGCCACCTGGAAGGCCTTGTCCAACTGGCCCCGCTGGAAGTGGGTGAAGGCCAAACCCTGGAGGGCCCGGGCCGCCTCGGCCTGGCCTTCCTGGGTCTCGGGCTCCTCCAGGAGCACCAGGGCCTGGCGAAAGGCGTCGTAGGCCTTCTCGGGCTGCCCCTGGCGGCGCACGATGTCGCCCAGCAGCCGGTAGAGCCCGGCCCGCTGGGCCGGGCTGAGCTCTGCGGCGGGCAGGACCTCCAGGGCCTGTTGGAGGATCTGGGCCGCTTTCTCCAGCTTGCCCCGGTAGCGATAGGCCTCGGCCAGGCCCATGGCCACCCGCCGCCGGAGATCGGTGGAGACCTGGAGGATCTCCTGCTGGATGATGGCGTAGGCCCGTTCGAAGTGGTCCAGGGCGGCCTCCACCGCGTACTGGCCCATGGCCTCTTCCCCGGCCTGGACCCAGTAGTCCAGGGCCTTGGCCATGTAGCCGGCCTCCTGGAAGTGGTGGGCCAGTTCCTCCAGCACAGGGGGCGTGTTCCCCTCCTGGGCCATCTCCTCCAGGGTCTGGGCGATGTCCAGGTGGAGGGCCTGGCGGTGGACCCGCAGCAGCCCACTGTAGACGACCATCTGGGTCAGGTGGTGGCCGAAGTACCAGTGTCGGCCCTCCACCTGGTAGCGCAGCACCTTGCGCCGGACCAGGCTGGCCAGGACCTCCTCGATCTGGGGGCGTTGGAGCAGCCGGGTCATCAGGGTGGCCTTGAAGGGGCGGGCCAGGACCGCGGCGTATTGGACGAGCTGGCGCTGGACCGCGGGCAGGACGTCCAGCCGGGAGCGGATGAGGGCCTCCAGGCTGGTGGGCCAGGTGTCCATCACCTGCTCGGGCGGGGTGGCCAGGGCCCAGCCCTGCTCGGTGCGGTGGAGGAGATCCCGTTCCATGAGGAAGCGGACGAACTCCTCCACGAAGTAGGGGTTGCCCTGGCTGCGGGCCAGCACGAACTGGGCCAGCTCGGTGTCCACAGGCTCCTCCCCCAGCAGGGCCTGCAGGAGATCCAGGGACTCCTCGGGGGAGAGCTGGGTCACGTCCAGGAAGAGGCTGAAGTCCGCAAAACGCTGGCGCAGGAGTTGGACCTCCTCCGGGCCGTCCTCGTCGATGCCCGGCCGGGTCGCCAGGACGAACAGGACCGGGGCCGAGAGGATCAGGGAGGCCAGGGAGAGGAGGAGGTTGGCGGACACCGGGTCCACCCAGTGGAGGTCGTCGATGAGGAGGACCAGGGGCCCCTGGGCCACCTGGCCGCCCAGGGCGGCCCGGGCCGCGGTGAAGATCTGCTGGCGGAGCTGCTCCGGTGCCAACCGTTCCAGCCGCCGGATCTCCTCCATCCCCAGGGGGAGCCCACACAGCAGGTCCAGGTAGGGGCGCATGGAGCCCACGTCCAGCCCCAGGGCCTCCACTCGGCTGTGGAGCTTGGCCCGTCGGGTCTCCAGGCTGTCTCCCGGGGTGAAGTCGAAGGCGGAGGCGAAGATCTGGGTGAAGAGGAAGAAGGCCTGGGAACGGCTGCGCGCGCTGCACGCGCCGGTCCAGAAGACGGTGCCCTCCTGGGCCAGTCGGGCTGCGTACTCCCGGAGCAGGCGGCTCTTGCCGATGCCCGCGTCCCCTTCCACCCAGAGGACACCGCCTCGGCCCTGGCGGACGGTCCGGGTGAACTCCAGCATGGCCTCCAGGAGTTCCTCCCGGCCCACCATGCGCACGCCCCGTTCCAGCCCTCGGGGGCTTCCGGGCCGGGCCTGTCGGGCGCTCACCCGGTAGATCCGGGTGTCCCGGTCCTCTGCCTTCGCCGCGATGGGCGCCAGGACAAAGGCATGGCGCATGCGGTCTGCCGCGGCCTGGGTGACCCAGAGCTGGCCTGCCGGGGCCTGTTGGGCCAGCTCCCGGGCCTGGTCCACCGAGGGGCCGCTGACCACCAGCCGTTCGTGGTGGTCCGGTTCCCAGGTGGTACAGATGGCCGGGCCGCTGCTGAGCCCGGCCGCCACCTGGTAGACCCGGAACCGTTCCGGCTGGGCCAGCTCCTCCAGGATCCGGAGCGCGGCCTCTGCGGCCTGGGGCACGTCGTCCTCCCGGACCGCGGGGACGCCGAAGACCAGCAGCACCCCCTGGGTCTGGCGGACCAGGTGCCCGCCCAGCTCCTGGATGACGGTGTGGGCCAGGGAGAGGAGGGTGGTGAGCTCCTCGAAGGCCCACTCCTCGTCGGGCTCCTCCGCGGCCACCCGCAGGTCCAGCCAGGCCACGGTGACCGGCACCCGTCGGCTCTCGGCCAGCCCGTGGCCGTCCATCAGGTCCAGGGGGTAGGTCGGCCCTCCTTCGGAGAGCTGGGCCAGGCGTTGGGAGGCCCGCTGGATGGCCCCTCGGAGCTCCTGACACTGGGCCAGCCGGTGTTCGATGCGGGCCTCCTGGAAGAGGTGGGTGGCCTTGTCCAGCAGCACGGTGGCCTTCTCCAACAGGATCTGGGGATCCTGGTCTCCGGAGCGGCTGTGGCGGAAGAGGAGGTGGGCCAGCTCCATCAGGGCCTTGGCCTGCCGTTCGGTGTTGCCCCGTTCTCCGGCCAGCTCCGCGCTCCGCTGGAGGCAGTACTCCGCGGTGGCCAGGCGACCTTGGGCCCCATAGAGGAGGCCCAGGGCGTACTCGCCCTCGATGAGGACCTCCTGGAGGTTGGCCTCCTCGGCCTTCTGGCGGGCCTCCAGCAGCAGGGGCTCTGCCTCGGCGTAGCGGCCGTCCAGCTGGCAGAGGCGGCCGGTGTACATGGTCATCTCCACCTGGTGCTGGAGGTCGGCCAGGTCCGCGTACTTCCGGGCCTGCTCCAACTGGTAGGCCAGTTCCTCCCGGTCGTCCTGCTCCGCGGCCAGGGCGGCCAGGGCCAGGTGGCTCAACAGCAGGCCGTAGCGGTTGTCCTGGGCCTCGCACAGGGTCAGGGTCTGCAGGAGGGCCTGGCGGGCCTCGTCGTACTTGCCCTGGAAGATCAGGATGTGGCCCAGGTTGCGCAGGCTGATGGTCTGTTCGGCCATGAAGCCGTTGTCCGCCTGGATCTGGGCGGCCCGGGCGTAGGCCTCGGTGGCTGCGGTCCACTGGCCCATGCTCCAGTAGAGGTTGCCCAGGTTCGTGTAGGCGACGCTCATTCCCCAGGCGTAGCCTGCCTGTTCGTGGATGTGGAGGCTGCCCCGGACGTAGGAGATGGCCTCGTGGAGGTTGCCCTGTTGCCAGGCCGCGCCGCCCAGGGTGTTGTAGAGGTTGGCCAGGACGATGGGGGGCAGCCCGGGCCTCTCCATGGCCTCCAGGGCCTGGATGGCCTCCCGGGCCAGGCGGGTGGCGCTGTCCAGGTTGCCCCGTCGGAAATCCACCCAGGCCTTCCGCTCCACCAGGGTGAACCAGATGGGGGAGCCGGTGCGCCGGTGCTTCTGGGCCACGGCCAGGGCCTCGTCCAGGTGTTCGGTGGCCGTGAGGAAGTCCCCCCGCCGCTGGAGGACGTCGCCGAGCTCGCAGCGGGCTTCCAGGTAGAGGTCCACCTGTTCCGATGCGGTCTCGGGCCCGATGGGGTAGCGGTCCAGGTACGCGGAGACCGTGGACAGATGGACCAGGGCCTCCTCGTAGCTGCCCGAGAGCTTCAGGGCCTGCCCCATGCCCACCAGGGTCTGCACGTAGACCGGGTCGAAGTCCTCCGGTTCCTGCTCGTAGAACATGAAGAGCTGCTCGAAGAGCTGGACCGCGCTCTCGTAGGCGCTCCGCTGCATGGAGCGCTGGGCGGCCTGGAGCAGGTAGGGGCGGGCCCGCTCTGGGTGGTGGCTCTGGAGGTAGTGGTAGGCCAGGGCCTCGATCTGGTTGTCCTTGGGCAGGAACGGCTCGTGCTCCAGCACCAGGGCCACCTGGTAGTGGAGCTCCCGGCGGTCCCGTTTCAGCAGGGTGCCGTAGATGGCCTCCAGGATCAGGATATGGCGGAACGCGTAGCCCAGGCCATTGCTGAAGGGCTCTCGGACCAGGAACTGGCGCTGGACCAGCTCGTCCAGGTGTTGGGTCAGCTCCTCCAGGCTCAGGGACGTCAGCCGCTGCAGGAGCTCCACGGGGAAGGAGCGCCCCAGGACCGCGGCCCGCTGGACGATGGCCTTGCTGGCCTCGGGCAGGGCGTCGAAGCGGGCCAGGATCAGCCCCCGGAGGTTGCCCGGGACCGCGCGCAGGGTCTCCTCCACCTGGGTGCCCGGGTCGACGACCGCCCCCTGGAGGCCGTTCGTCCGCTCCTCGGCGGGGCCGAATTCCGCCTTCTCCAGCAACATGCGGACGATCTCTTCGATGTAGAAGGGGTTGCCCTCGGCCCGCTGCACGATCCGGTCGGCCAGTCCCGGCCGTTCCAGACCGGCCCGTTCCAGCAGACAGATGACCAGTTGGCGGGCCTCCTCCTCGCTCAGCGCGTCCAGGCGGATGTCGGTGAAGCGTTCGTCCCGGTCCACCAGGACCGCGAGCAGGGGCCGGGCCACGGTGGAGCGCTCGTACTCCCGGGAGACCAGGATGGTGAGCATGGGGAGATCCGAGCTGATCTCCAGGAACTCGGTGAAGAAGGCCCGGGAGGCCGGGTCGAGCCAGTGGATGTCCTCCAGGACCAGGACGGTGGGGGCCACCTGGGCCTCCGCGCGCAGGACCTGGGCCACCGCGCGGAAGATCTGGCGCTGGAGCACCTCCGCGGTCAGGTTGGCCATCCGCTCTGCGATGTCGCCGTGGGGCCCCTCCTGGCCCATGGTCACCAGCAGGTAGGGCATGAGCTCCGCAGAGGGCAGGCCCACCTCGTCCAGGTACTTCTCCACCTGGCGCTGCTGCACGTGGGCCGGCTCGCCCTCCGCGATCTGGGCCAGCTGGCGGATGAGGGCCCCCAGGACGAAGTAGGGGGTGGAGCGGGCATAGGCCAGGCAGGCGGCCACGTGCACGTTGATCGGCCTGCCCTGGATCTGGGCCAGGAACTCCTGGACCAGGCGGCTCTTGCCCAGGCCGGCCTCGCCGCTGATCAGGGCGTAGTGGCTCCGGCCGGTGCGGAGGGTGTTCTCCAGCGCGGCCTCCAGCAGGGCCAGCTTGTCCCGGCGCCCCACCATGGGGATCTCCAGGCCGGGCAGGCCTCGGACCTGCCCCGGGCCTTCCCGGACGGCCAGCACCCGGAAGGTCCGGACCGGCTCGGGCTTGCCTTTCACCTGGATGGGGGCCAGCGCGGCGAAGTGGAAGGTGCGCCGGGTGTAGCGGTAGGTGACCAGGCTCACCAGGGTGGTGCCTGGCTGGGCCGCGTCCTGGAGCCGGGCCGCCAGGTTGACCGTGTCCCCGATGACCGTGTACTCCATGTGCAGGGAGTTCCCCACCCGGCCGGCCACCACCTCTCCGGTGTTGATGCCGATCCGGGCCTTCAGCCGCAGGCCGTGTTCCGGGGCCAACTGGTCCGAGAGGAGCTCCAGGGTCTGGTGGATCTCCTGGGCCGTCCGCACGGCCCGCTGGGGATCGTCCTCGTGGGTGACCGGCGCGCCGAAGAGGGCCATGAGGCCGTTGCCCATGAACTTGTCCACGGTGCCCTCGTATTTGTAGATCACCTCTACCAGCCGCCGCATGGCCTGGTCCAGGATCCAGTAGACGGTCTCCTGGTCCAGGTCCAGGGAGGTGGCCTCCTCCACGGGATGTTCGCTGAGCTGGAGGAAGAGCACCGTGACCTCTCGGCGTTGTCCCCGGATCTCCCCGGCCGACTCCCGGATCTTCTCCGCCAGGGTGGGCGGCATGAGCCCTCGCAACCCCCGCAGCATCTCCTCGTGCCGTTCGGACAGGGTCAGGAAATGGCCGTTCCCCGGGGAGGAGGCTGGGAGCTCCGAGGCCGGGACCGGCTCCACCGCCTCGGGCGGGGAGGGAGCCGGGGTGGAGGTGCCGCTCGGTGCCGGGGGCTCTGGGGCCACCGGCGCGCCGCAATGGCCGCAGAAACGGTGGCCCAGGGGCACCGGCTGCCCACACTGGGAGCACGCGAGAGGGGGCTCCAGGGAGGCGCCACAGTGGCCGCAGAAGCGATGGGCCTCGGGCACGGGGTGGCCACAGCTCGGGCACAGCCGGGGAAGGGCTGTGCCGCAGGCCACACAGAAGCGCATCTCCGGGGCGTTGATGTGGTTGCAGCTGGGGCAGGGCATGCCGGTCGACGTCATCACAGGACAGGATACTTCGGCTAGATTACAGCCCAGGTGACAGGGAAGAGATGGGGCCCCTTGTTTGCCATGCACTTCCCGCCTTTGTTACAATGGTGCAATCGGGAACGGTCGGTCGGAACGTGGGGGGATACCGGGAAGTGTCGTCCATCCGGTCTGGGGCGAACGGGCCATTGCGGCACGGGCGGCTCCCAGGTTGCCACCGGTTCCTGGGAGCCCTTCGGGACTGTCTCTATTGTCGGATCCGATCGCGTACTCCAAAAGTCGTATATTCGTCTCAGTTTGCCGGGAAGAGCTGACGCTGGAGAGCGGGACCGGGCTGTTGCCCCGTTTCCCGGGCTCCCCGGCGACCGTCACGGACAGGCAACCATCACAGCACCCAGCCATCACGGACACCAGGAGATCCGAACCGCCATGAAGGCCGAACTCTATCTCGACGGGGTGGACAAGCCCGTGTCGATCCTGGACGAGGTCCGGATCGTGGAGATGGGCACCGAGAACCATCCCCAGCACAGCCGCCTGCGGGTCTACTACAGGACCCGTCACCTGAACGCGGGGAAGACCTTTGTCGAGCTCCACCGGGACCGGAAGCTGACCCTGCGGCTGGACGACGGTCGGACGGCCCAGGTGCTCCTGACCCACAACAGCCTGGACATGGAGGGCCACTTCGTCGGTGTCCTCCGGGTCCTGGGGGAGCTGCGCTGACGGGGGCCGTTCCCTGTCCAGCCCCATGGCCGATTCCCTTGCCCTGCGTCCGGCCCAGGCCCGCATCCTGGAGTACACCGGTGGCCGGCTGGGTGTCAGCGCGGTTCCGGGCAGCGGGAAGACCTTCATCCTCAGCCTCCTGGCGGCCCGGCTGGTGGAACGGCTGGCGGCCACCGGCAGCCTGGACGACCGGGAGGTGCTGGTGGTGACCCTCACCAACAGCGCGGTGGAGAACTTCCGGGCCCGGATCGACCAGTTCATCCGGTCCCGGGGCCTGTTGCCCGGCGTGGGCTACCGGGTGCGGACCCTCCACGGCCTGGCCCACGACATTGTGCGGGAGCGCCCGGCCCTGGTGGGCCTCTCGGAGGAGTTCGACATCGTGGACGAGCGGACCCAGGCGGAGATCCGTTGGGAGGCCGTGGTCCACTATCTCCGGGCCCATCCCGATACCTTTGAATTCTACCTGAAACCCGAACAGATAGGCAATATTCGCCGGGATCGTGCCTGGCTCCAGGACGCGGACGAGATCGCCGGCGCGGTGATCCGGACGGCCAAGGAGCTCCGGGCAGACCCGGCCACCCTGTGGGCCCGCCTGGCCCAGCAGGCCGGCTCCTGGCCCCTGCTGGAGTTCGGGCTCCAGGTCTACGCGGACTACCAGCGCAGCCTCCACATGCGGGGCAGCCTGGACTTCGACGATCTCATCGCCCTGGCCCTCCAGGCCCTGGAGACGGACGAGCACTTCCTGGCCCGCCTGCAGCGACGTTGGCCCTACGTGTTGGAGGACGAGGCCCAGGACAGCAGCGCCCTCCAGGAGCGCATGCTCTCCCTCCTCACCGGGGCCCATGGCAACTGGGTGCGGGTGGGCGACCCCAACCAGGCCATCCACACCACCTTCACCTCCGCGGATCCCCGGTTCCTGCGCCGCTTCGTGGAGCGGCGCGACGTGGTGGCGCTCCCCCTGCCCAACTCCGGCCGGAGCGCCCGGACGATCCTCGAGCTGGCCAACTTCCTGGCCCGCTGGAGCCGGGAGGAGCACCCGGTCCTGCCTGAGGAGCTCGCCCTCTCCCCACCGGAGATCCAGCCCACCGACCCCGGGGATCCCCAGCCCAACCCGGAGCCCGGCCCTGTGGGCGTGCACCTGCACCCCCACCCCTTCTCCCCCCAGGAGGAGCTCCAGGCCGTGGTCACCAGCCTGCGGCGGTGGCTTCCCGACCACCCGGACTGGACCGTGGCCGCGCTGGTGCCGGACAACCAACGGGGCTTTGCCCTGGTGGAGGCCCTGAGCCGGGCGCGTATCCCCTTCGACGACTCCCTGCTCCGCACGGACGCCGAGACCCGGAGCACCGCGGCCGCGCTGGCCACGGTGCTCCTCTACCTCAGCCGCCCCGAGGCCTCCACCCATCTCCGCCGGCTGTGGCTGGAGGTCTGGTGGCCCCGGCGTGGGCCGGCGCCGGAGGAAGCCCCGGAGTCGGCCCCGGTGGAGAGCCTCCCCGAGCCTGTGGAGCGCCTGGGCAAGGCCCTGGGACAACTGCGTGGCCCCGAGGCCTTTCTCTACCCCGGGCTGCACGGCGACTGGCTGGATGGCCTGGCGTGGCTCGACGAGTTTCCTGGCTTTCGCGAGACGGTGGAGCGCTTCCGCAGGGACCTGCGTCGCTGGACCCAGGCCACGGTGCTGCCGGTGGACGAGCTGATCCTCACGGTGGGGAACGACCTGTTCCGGCGCTCGGCAGACCTGGCCCTGGCCCACAGCATCGCGGTGCTCCTGGCCAAACGGGCCCGGGAGCAGCCCCATCTGCGCCTTCCCGATCTGGCCCAGGAGCTCCGGGCCATCGCGCAGAACCGCCGTCGGGTCCTGGGCTTCCACGACGAGGAGGGGGGGTTCGAGCCCACCCCGGGTCGGGTGACGGTGGCCACCATGCACGCGGCCAAGGGGTTGGAATGGGATCGGGTCTACCTCCTCTCGGTGAACGCGTACAGCTTTCCCAGCGGCGCCGACGGGGACGAGTACCGGGGCGAGCGGTGGTATGTCCGGGACCGACTGAACCTGGTGGCCGAGGCCATCGCCCAGGTGGAGCAGCTCCACATGGGCACCCTGGACGACTACGTGGAGGGCGAGGCCACCCGGGAGGCCCGGAGAGCCGTGGCCGCGGAGCGCCTGCGCCTGCTCTACGTGGGCATCACCCGGGCTCGGCGGGATCTCATCGTCCTCTACAACACCGGCCGCCACACCGGCCCCAGGGCCCAGGGGCCGGCCCTGGCCTTCCAGGCCCTGCACGGATACGGGTGTCGACGTGGGGAGGCCGTGGGGTAGCCCCAGCGGAAGCACGCCCCGCCGCCTCTGTCCCGCCCAGGAGGCCCGAGGAGACCCATGCCCTGGTATCTGGTCCACACCAAACCCCTGAAGGAATTCCTGGCCGCCACCATGCTGGAGGAACGGCTGGAGGACGCGGTGGTCTATCTGCCCCAGCTCCGGCAGCCCTTCCGGGGGCGGATGGAGCTCCGCCCCTTCTTCCCCCGCTACCTCTTCGTGGCCCTGCCCGAGGAGCGGCCGGCCCAGCTCCACCGGATCCACTGGACGCCTGGCGTCCACCGGTTGGTGCGCTTTGGCGGGGTGCCCGCGACGGTGGACGAGGCCATTGTCCAGGCCATCCGGGAGGAGGTGGAGGCCATCGAGGCGGCTGGGGGGCTGCCGCCCCGGCGTTACCGACCGGGGGAGTGGGCCCGACTGCTCTCGGGGCCCCTGCGAGACCGGCCGGTGCAGGTGCTGCGCCACCTCTCTCCGGCCGATCGGGTGGAGGTCCTGTTGGAGCTGCTGGGGCGCCCGAACCGGCTCGTGGTTCCGGTGGCGGCGTTGGAACCCCTCTCCGAGCCCTCGGCATCCCGAAGGCCACGTCGCAACCGACGCAGCACCCGGGGACGGGGCCGGCGGATCCGGCGCAAGTAGGTGGCCGTGGGGTCTGGGCACGACAGGGGGCAGGGCCATCGTCCACGGGGAGGGCCTCCGGAGCCGGGGTCGGCTCCAGACGTGGAGACGCCCCTGGCCTACCGGGCGGTGCGCGGGGGGCTGTGGGTCGCGGCCACCTCCTACTGGCAGATGGCCGTGGGCTTCGGGGCCAACATCTTCCTGACCCGGGTCCTCTTTCCCGAGGCCTTCGGCTCGGTGGCCCTGGCTGCCTTCTTTGCCCAACTGCTCCGTCTTCAACCGCGGCTGGGCCTGGGTCGGGCCTTTGCCCAGCACCGGGAGACGGATGGCCGCAGCCTGGGCACCTACCTGGCCCTGGAGGGGGCAGCCGCCGGGCTCAGCCTGGCCCTGGGGGTGCTGGCCGTGCCGGTGCTCCTCTGGCTCAACTACGGGCAGGCGGTGGCCTGGGTGAGCCTGGCCCTGGTGGTCAGCGGGATCCTGGAGAGCTTCGCCGGGGTGGGCAGCACCGTGCTGGACAAGGAGCTGCGCTTTGCCCAGTCCAGCCTGGTCCAGGGGATCGCGTTTCCCCTCTCCTACGTGCCGGCCTTCTGGCTGGCCCTGGAGGGGGCCGGCCCCTGGAGCCTGGTGGCCCAGTCGCTGACCTTCAACGGCCTGTCCGCGCTGGGGGTCTGGTGGGTGTTGGCCCGCAGGCCGGAGATGCCCCGGCCCTTCACCTGGCGTTTCGATCGGGCCCTGGCTCGAAGGTATCTGGGGTTTGGCGTCACCGTGGGAGCGGTGACGTTCCTGGGCATGCTGTTGACCCAGTTGGACAGCTTCTACATCGGCACCCTGGTGGATGCCCGGGAGCTGGGCTTCTACGACCGGGCCTATCGGCTGGTCCAGTGGCCGGCCCTGTTGGTGAACGCGCTCCTGGCCCGGGCCGCTTTCTTCACGTATGCCCGGCTGCAGGACGACCCGGCCCGGCTGCGGCGTACCGTGGAGATGGTCCTCTGGCTGGTGATCGCGGTCTCCATGCCCGTCTTCCTGGCCCTGGTCATCGCCGCGCCGGACCTGTTGACCCTGCTCTACACGGCCCGGTGGCTGCCCAGCACGGTGTTCCTGCGGATCCTGGTGCTCTTCGCGCTGGCCCGGCCGTTGATGATGAACGCGAACACCTTCTTCATCGCCATCGGCCAGCCCGGCTGGACCATGCGCTACAACCTGGTCCAGTTGGCCGTTCTGGCCCTGGCCGGCTACCCCTTGACCGTCCGTTGGGGCGCCCTGGGCATGTCCCTGGCCGTGGGGCTCATGTTGGCGGTGGGCGTGGTCCTGAGCTACCGGCGCATGGCCCAGGAGATCGGCGTGAACCTGTTGCGTTTCCTGTTCATCCCCGCCCTGGCCGGGGGGATCCTGCTGGCGGGCTACTGGTGGATCAACCGGCACACGGGGTTGACCCAGCTCCCCCTGGCCCTGCGGGTGGGGGTGAAGGGGCTCTACGCGATGGGCGGCTTCTGGGGCTTGGTCCTCCTCCTGGAGCCCAGGAGCACCCGGGAACGGTTGGGCCACGTGTGGCGACTGGTGGCCCGGCAGGGCCCGTAGCGGGGCGAGACCATCCGGGCCCAGATGTGGACTGCTCGCTCTCTCCATCCCTCTCTCCCAGGCGGGCGAACCATGGCGTGGACGTATCGTGGACTGGCGTGGATGTGGCAGCGACTGCCCCGGAGGGTGCAGGTCCGGCTGCGGCCCCTCTACACGGGGGCTCGATACTCGCTGCAGCGGCTGCAGACCCGCAGGGTGCCCCTGGATCGTCTCCTGATGGGAGATCAGTGTGGCATCGAGGCCTTCCTGCTCTCGGAGCTCTTCGAGGATCCGCTGTACCCCTCCACGCCGGTGATCCGTTCCCCCCATGTCCGCTTTCTCCAGGCCTATCAGGAGCTGGGTGAGGCCATCCTGGAACCCGCCCGGTTCCGCGAGACCGACTACTATCGGTTCGCGGCCCGGTGCCTGGACACAGTGGGGGCCTATTTCGAGGCCCGGGACGACGCGGGACTGCTGCAGGTGGCCCGCCGGTTCATCGACGCGTACCAGGGGCAGGCCCGCTACGTCCACCCCTCCCAGAGCCACCCCCGGGCTCCGGTGCACGTGCGGCCCGTCCGAGATTCCGACCACTTCCAGGTCATCGACGGCCATCATCGTCTGGCCATCCTCCACCTGCGGGGAGAGCAGAGCGTGCCGGTGTTCGTGTACAGGCAGCCCGTCCACACTCCGCTCCAGTCCATGTTGTTGAAGGTCCTCTGGCAGCAGGGACGTCGGGAGCTCTATCAGCCCGTTCCGGCGCCCGAGGTCCAGTCGTGGACCCTGGTCCGCCGTTGCACCGATCGTCTGGCGAAGATGCGGGCCTTTCTCCAGGCCCGGGATCTGATGCCCCCCAATGCCCAGACCTATCTGGACCTGGGGGCCAGCTATGGCTGGTTCGTGGCCCAGATGGCCGAGCTGGGCTTCCGGGCCTGGGGCGTGGAGCGGGAGCCCACTGCGCTGCGGATCGGCCAGGTGGTCTATGGGCTGCGACCGGAACAGCTCATCCGGGCCAATCTGGTCCGCTTTCTGGAAGCCCCACCGCTGCCCCGCTACGACGTGGTCTCCCTCTTCAGCGTGCTCCACCACTTCGTCCTGGGGCGGGGAGGGCTCTCGGGCGAGGCCCTGATCCGCCGGGTGGATGCCCTCACCGGCCGGGTTCTCTTCCTGGACACGGGCCAGAGCCACGAGGCCTGGTTCCGAGAGCACCTGCCGGAATGGGACGCGGACTTCGTCCAGCGTTGGCTGGCAGAACAGACCTCGTTCGACGAGATCGTGCCCTTGGGGCCCGATGAGGACGCGGTGCCGCCCTTCCAGGCCAACTACGGCCGCATGCTGTTCGCCTGTATCCGCCACTGAGCGGTTGCTGCCGAGATCATGGACACGTCTCCAGCCCTCGTCTCTGTCATCATCCCCTGCTACAACCAGGCCCATTTCCTGGCCCAGGCCATCCAGAGCGCGTTGGACCAGGACTACCCGGCCGTGGAGGTGATCGTGGTCAACGACGGCTCGCCGGACCACACCCGGGAGGTGGCGGCCCGGTTCGGGGATCGCATCGTCTACATCGAGCAGGAGAACCGGGGCCTGAGCGCCGCGCGCAACCGGGGCATCCGCGCGGCCCGGGGCCGCTACATCGCCTTCCTGGACAGCGACGACATCTACCTGGCCGAGGCCCTGACCACCTTGAGCACCTTTCTGGCCACCCATGCGAACGTGGGCCTGGTGTGCAGCGACGCCTGGCTCTTCGACGGCCAGGAGGATTTCGGCCGGAAGTCCCAGTGGTCCGGCCGTCCTCGGAATCCGGCCAATTTCCGGTGGGAGACCGTGGAGTACTGTGCCACCCCCAGCACCACCTTGGTGCGCCGGGAGGTCTTCGACCGGGTGGGTCTGTTCGACGAACACCTGAAGAACGCGGCCGAGGACTGGCTCATGTGGGTCCAGATCGCCCGTTGCTACGACATGGCCTACATCGATCGTCCTCTGGTCCGCTATCGGGTCCACGACCGGAACGCCACCCAGAACGTGGAGCGCATCCACCGGGGGAACCGCTACGCGGTGGCCCAGGTGGTGGCTGCACCCTATTTCTCCGAGTATCCGGCCCACTTCCGGGCCAAGCTGCTCTACTACCGCTTCGCCACGGCCTGGTACACGGAACCCCGACAGCAGGCTCTGGGCTACTTCCTCCAAGCCCTGGCCACGGATCCCCGGCAGTTGCCCTACGGCCTGAAGGTGCTGGAGCAGGGGCTGCGCAACACCCTCCGTCGTCTGAGGGTGCGATGACCATGCACATCGCCATCGGCTACCGCTATTTCCCCACCGCGGTGGGCTACCACCTGGAACGGGCCTTCCGGGAGCTGGGCCATCGGGTCACCTATGTGGGCCTGGGCGCTCCCGGCCAGCCCGGCTACGCGGAGACGGCCCCGGTGGACCGGATCCTGGCCGGGCTGGATCCCCCGGCGGATCTCTACCTCTGGGTGGACCCCATGGGACGCTACTTTCCCCCGGGCCTGGAGGACCTCTCCGTCCCCACGGCCGGCTACCTCATCGACGTGCACCTGGGCCATTGGCGTCCGGTCGCGGCCCGGTTCTTCGACGCGGTCTTCCTGGCCCAGCGGGACTACGTGGAGATCTTCCGCCAGGCCCTGGGCCACGACCAGGTCCACTGGCTGCCCCTGGCCGCGGCCCCGGACGTCCACCGGGACCATGGCCTGCCCCGGATCTACGACGTGGGCTTCGTGGGCAACCTGGCCCGGGCCCACCGGGGCACCGCCCGGGCCCGTCGCCTGAGGATGTTGGCGGAACGCTATCGCACCAACGACTTCGGCCGCCCGTACACCCCGGAGGAGGTGGGCCGGATCTACAGCCAGAGCCGGATCGTCTTCAACACCAGCATCGCGGGGGACGTGACCATGCGGCTCTTCGAGGGCACGGCCTGTGGGGCTCTGGTGCTCACCGACGGAACGGCCAACGGATTGGAGGCGTTGTTCCACGTGGGTCGGGAGATCCTGGTCTACCGGGACGATGCAGAGCTGTTGCAGCTCATCGACCACTACCTGGCCCACGAGGAGGCCCGAGCCACCCTGGCCGCGGCCGGGCAACGTCGGACCTTGGCCGAGCACACCTACGCCCACCGGGCCCAGCGCATCCTGGAGGTGGTCACGGCCCCGGACTTCCGCGGGGCCGCGGCCATGCGCCGGGCCTCGGCCCGGGAACGTCGGGCTGCCCGACGGGTGGTCTACACCCATCTCCACATGCTGGATGCCCTACTGGACCAAACCCGAGATGCCGGGTACAATCCTCTGAGACGCCTGTGGCACATCCTTCCCTGCCTGGCCCGGAGGTTGCTCCTGTGATCCGTGTCCTCCTCATCGCCCGATACCGGCACCCCACCATGTGGCGCAAGGTGGAGGCCATGGCCGCGTACCCGGACATCCAGATCCGTACCATCGCCCCGGCCCGCTGGAAGGATGCCTTCCTCACCGCCCACCAGATGGATGCCCGCTATCCCCGGGACGAGCGGATCGCCCTGCCCATGTGGGGGCCGCTCACCGATCCCCACCGGGGCATCTACCGGACCTTGACCTTCGGCATGCGGGCCTTTCGGCCCCACATCGTCCACGCGGAGGAGGAGCCCGACAGCCTGGCCGCCCTCCAGGTGGCCCTGGCCCGGCAGCTCTTCGCGCCCCGGGCCGCGTTGGTCCTCCACACCTGGCAGAACCTGGACCGGGTCAAGCGCCAGGCGGTCCGGGCGGTGATCCGGATCTCCCTGGCCGCGGCGGACGCGGTCTGCTGTGCCAACCAGGAGGCCGTGGAGCTGCTCCAGCGCTGGGGCTACACCCGCCCCACCCCCCTCATCCCCGCCATGGGGGTGGACACCGAGACCTTCCGCCCCTGCACGCCGCCGTCCAGTGGCTTCCACATCGGCTACGTGGGACGGTTGGTCCCGGAGAAAGGGGTGGACACCCTGCTGGACGCGGTGGCTCTGTTGCTGCGCCAGAGGCCCTCCGCGCCGGTCTCCCTCACCATCGTGGGCTCGGGCCCCTACGAGCCCGCGCTCCGAGAGCGCGCGGCCCGGGTCCATCTCCAGCCCCGGATCCAGTTCCTGGGCGGGATGACACCGGAGTGGGTGGCCCAGGTGTTGTGCGGTCTCCACGTGCTGGTCCTGCCCAGCCGCACCACCCCGGTCTGGAAGGAGCAGTTGGGCCGGGTGCTCCTGGAGGCCATGGCCAGTGGCGTGCCGGTCATCGGCTCGGATTCGGGGGCCATTCCCGAGGTCATCGGCGACGCGGGGCTGCTCTTCCCAGAGGGAGATGCCGAGGCCTTGGCCGACAGCCTGGCCCTGCTGCTCCAGGATCGACGGCTGTGGAACGACCTGCGTCGTCGGGGGTTGGCCAGGGCCCAGGAGTACAGCCAGGCCGCCCTGGCCGAGCGCACCCGGGCCTTCTACTCGGAGCTCCTGGCCATTCGACGCCGACATCCCCGGGCCGTCTGAGCCGTTGGGCCCGGGGGCACCCCAGGCCACCGGGATCGGCCCCTGCAGGGGGCGTTCCCCACCACGACAGCCCCTCCCCGGTCTCCAGCCATCCCCTTACCAAGGCCTGCTCCATCCCCTCCCGCTGGATGAGACAAAAGTCGCAGCCGGGAAACCCCCCATCCTCTACATTGGAGGTGGTCCAGCGATGGGGCCTGAACGACCCCTGACCAGAGTGTCTCCATCGGGTCTTCCCATTCGCCTTGGTCTTTCCACAGGGAGGTTTCCTATGAAGAAATCCGTGCTCTACGGCGTCATCGCCGTCCTGGCCATCCTGGTGGTGGCCCTGGGGGCCATGCTGGTCAGCCGGGGTGGCGGCGGCGGTGGCGAGGCAGCCACCCCCGTACCCCAGGAGGCCGGGGTGGGCCAGGACGCGGCCGCGATCATCGCGGAGCGGGGGCTCACTCCGGAGAACGTGGTGGCCGCGTTGAAGACCTTCATGCCCAGCGGCCAGCACGACCCGTTCATCATGTTCTCGTCCGGTGGGCACAGCGGCCAGGTCCACGTGATCGGCGTGCCCTCCATGCGGCTGCTGCGCACCATCGGCGTGTTCACGCCGGAGCCATGGCAGGGCTACGGCTACGGCGACGTGGAGCAGGAGGCCATGTTCAAGGAAGCGGACCCCTTCGGGGAGAACGTCCGCTGGGGAGATACCCACCACCCGGCCCTGAGTGAGACCAACGCGGTCTACGACGGCCAGTGGCTCTTCGTCAACGACAAGGCCCAGGCCCGGGTTGCGGTCATCGACCTCCGGGACTTCGAGACCAAGCAGTTGGTCAAGAACCCCACCGCGATGAACGACCACGGCGGCACCTTCGTCACCCCCAACACCGAGTGGGTCATCGAGGGTGGCCAGTACGCGGCCCCGCCCGGCGCGGAGTACGCGCCCATCGATACCTACGAGGAGGAGTGGCGGGGCATGGTCACCTTCTGGAAGTTCGACCGGGAGAAGGGCCGCATCATCCCGGAGGAGTCCTTCGCCCTGGAGCTGCCCCCCTACTGGCAGGACCTGTGTGACGCGGGCAAGCTGGTCAGCGAGGGGTGGGTCTTCTGCAACAGCTTCAACACCGAGATGGCCGTGGGCGGTGCCGGGGTGGAGGAGGACGCAGTCCCCTTCGAGTCCGGGGCCAGCCAGGCCGACATGGACTATCTGCACGTCATCGACCTGAACAAGGCCATCCAGGTGGCCCAGGAGAACGAGCTGCGGCTCAACGGCTTCAACTACGTGCCTCTCCAGAAGCTCATCGACGAGCGGGTGCTCTACTTCATCCCCGAGCCCAAGAGCCCCCACGGGGTGGACATCGCCCCCAAGGGCGACTTCATCGTGATCAGTGGCAAGCTGGATCCCCACGTGACCATCTACAGCTTCGAGAAGATCCAGCAGGCCATCGCCAACGAGGACTGGGAGGTGGATCCCTACGGGGTGCCGGTGCTGAACTTCGACTCGGTGGTGGAGGCCCAGGTGGAGCTGGGTCTGGGGCCCCTGCACACCCAGTTCGACAACCAGGGCTACGCGTACACCAGCCTCTTCCTGGACAGCGCGGTGGCCCGGTGGACCCTGGGCGGCGACTACCCCCGGGCGGACGAGGGCTGGCAGTTGGTGGAGAAGGAGTCCATCCACTACAACGTGGGCCACATCGCGGCCGCGGAGGGCGACACCGCGGAGCCGGCCGGCCAGTTCCTGGTCAGCCTGAACAAGTGGTCCGTGGACCGCTTCGCCAACGTGGGGCCGCTCCTGCCCCAGAACTTCCAGCTCATCGACATCAGCGGCCAGGGCGAGAGCATGCAGCTCCTCTACGACATGCCCATCGGCTGGGGCGAGCCCCACTACGCGCAGATCATCCGCGCGGACCGGCTGAACCCCATCCAGGTCTACCCCGAGATCGGCTGGAACCCCCGCACCTGGTCCAAGGACCCCAACGCCACCGAGATCGGCCAGGAGCGGGTGGAGCGCCGGGGGAACACGGTGGAGATCTGGATGACCGCGGTCCGCAGCCACTTCACGCCCGAGCGGATCGAGATCAAGAAGGGCGACCGGGTGATCTGGCACATCACCAACGTGGAGCAGGCGGTGGACGCCACCCACGGCTTTGCCCTGCCCGGCTACAACATCAACCTGAGCATCGAGCCGGGCGAGACGGTCACCGTGGAGTTCGAGGCCGTGAAGGACGGTGTCTTCAGCTACTACTGCACGGAGTTCTGCTCCGCGCTGCACCTGGAGATGACCGGATACCTCCTGGTCCAGCCGTAGCGGCCTGTGCCGCGGCCACCGGGACACAGGCCCCAGGGGTGGGGGGCTGCCAGCCCCCCACCCCGGATGTGGGCCCCGGGCAGGCTATCGGTCCTCCGGGGGCGTTGCCGGCCGGCGGACCATCCGCAGCCACACCCCGCGCAGCTCCTCGCCCCCCAACAGCGTGTATCCGCCCCAGAAGACCCCAGCCCCCAGGGCCACGGCCATGGGCACCGCGAGGAGGGGGGGCCATCCCCGGCCCTGCACCGCCTGGACCGTCATCCCCATGGCCCCACAGGCCACCAGCAGCCGGCCCCCGGTGCGGACCAACGTCCCCATCTCCAGCCCACGCAGACGGCTCTGGCAGAGCCAGGCCATGACGCCGGCCATGGTCGCCATGGACAGGGAGGCGGCCCAGGCCAGCCCCTGGACTCCCCACCGATCCACCAGCAGGTAGCTCAGCCCCACCTGCACCCCCATCCACCCCAAGGTCACCCACATGGGCGTGGCGGTGTCGTGCCGGGCGTAGAAGGGGAGGGACAGCACATCGGCCAGGGCTTCGCTGACCAGACGGATGGACAGGATCACCATCAGGGAGTAGACCAGGGCCGTGGACTCCGGCCCGAAGGCCCCCCGTTGGAAGAAGAGGGCCACCGCGGGCGGCCCCAGGGCCACCAGCCCCACCGCGGCCCCGCTGATCAGCACCATCACCGTCCGGAGCCCCCAGGTGGTGGTCCGGCGTAGACCCGGGAGGTCGCCCCGGTTGTACTGCTCCGCGAGGGTGGGGAAGAGCACCTGGATCACCGCGGTGGCGAACAGGGACCGGGGCATGTAGACCATGGCCAGGAGCGCGTAGAAGAGGGCCGCGATCGCGCCCTCGGGCAGCCTGGAGCCCAGGCGAATGGTCACCAGGTCCACCGCCTGGAACGCACCCATGGTCACCACCCGAGGTCCAATGAGCCGGAACATCTCCCGCAGCTCTCGGAGGCGGAGGGCCAGCTCGAGCCGCAGCCGGAGCCGATGGTGCCAGAGCGCGAGGAGCTGGGCCAAGACCACCAAGGCCGCGCCCAGGACGCTTCCCCAGGCCACCCCGTGGATGCCCCAGACCGGGGCCAGGAAGGCCAGCCCCCCGAGCTGGCCCAGGTCGATGAGGACTCGCCCCAGGGCCGGCGTCCAGAAGTGCTGGTGGGCGTGGAGCAGGCCGGTGAAGACGCCCCCGACGGCCAGCAGGAAGGCGGAGAACAGCACCACCCGCATGAGCTCCCCGGTGAGGCGCTGCTGCTCGGGTGGGAAGTCGGGGACCAGGAACACCCGGGCGATCCAGGGCGCTCCCCAGGCCAACAGGGCACAGGCAACCCCCACCCCGAGCAGGGTCAGGGTGAAGAGGGTGTTGGCCAAGGAGGTGGCCTGGCCTGGATGGCGCAGCCGAGAGGCGGAGTAGACGGGGATGAAGGCCATGGTGATGGCGCCGCCGGCCATCATGGCCAACATCAGCTCGGGAAGCTGGTTGGCCGCGGTGAAGGCATCCGCCTCCGGGCCCGTGCCAAAGGCCCGGGTCATCAGGAGCAGCTTCCCGAACCCGGTCACCTTGTCCAGGCCGAAGAAGCCCATGACCACCAGGATGGCACGGAGCAGGTGGCGTGGGTGTTCTCGTTCTGGAGAAGGGGGCAGGAGGCCCTGGATGGGGGACATAGCGCCTCCGTCCGATCCCTGGGCCGGCAACCGCCCGGCGAGGGGGACGAGATCGCCGGGCTGAGACAAAAGTCGCAGCCCGGAACCCGAGAGGCCCATATAATTTCTGTAGCAGAGCGACGATTGGCCCCTGGCAATCGACTAGGAGTGTACCATGACCACGGAGGTCCAGACCAAAACCCCGGGCCAGGAGGGGCAGACGGCCGTGGCCCACCGGGAGGCGGCGGAGATGGGCCACATCGCCCGGGTCTCCCGGCAGCCGAGCTTTCGAGTCAGCACCCTTCTGTTCGTGTTGGCCGCCGCGCTCCTGGTCACCTCGACCTTCTTCCCCTACTGGAAGATGCGGCTGAATGCCCCCCAATATCCCCAAGGGCTCTACATCGTCGTCTACGTGGATCGGATGGAGGGGGACATCCGGGAGATCGATGGGCTGAACCACTACATCGGGATGAAACCCCTGGAGGAGGCCGCCCAGCTCGAACGGACCCTGGCCCCCATCGCCATCGCGGTGATGGCCCTCTTCATCGTCGGCGTGGCCTTCATCCACAGCAAATGGTTCGCGGTCCTGGCCATTCCGGTGATGCTCTTCCCCGTCATCTTCCTGCTGGACATGTTCGTGTGGCTGTACTACTACGGCCACAGCCTGGATCCTCGGGCCCCCCTCTCCTCGTCCATCCAGCCCTTCACCCCGCCGGTCTTGGGTACCGGCACCGTGGGCCAGTTCAGCACCACAGCCACCCTCCAGGTGGGCTGGTACATGGCCCTGGCCGCGGCCATCCTGACGGCCATCGGCCTCCACTACCGCCGAGCGGCCCGCCTGGCCGCGGAGCGGCAGGCCCAGGGGACCGACAACGGATGACCGGATGGTCCAGGAAGGGGGACGGAGCGCCATGAACGCGGAACGTCGTGGACTGGGGATCCGCCATCTCCTGGTGGGCTGCCTTGCCCTGGCCGGCCTGTTGGGGGCCTTCCTGGCCGGGGACGCGGCCGCGCAGCCAGAGCCGCCCTTCGACCTGCAGGCCGCGATCGCCCAGGCCCCGCCGGGCAGCACGGTGGAGGTGCCCCCGGGGCTCTACCGGGGGCCTATCGTGGTGGACCGCCCCCTCCGCATCGTGGGCCGTCAGGGGCCCAATGGGGAGCGGCCCATCATCGACGGGGGCGGTCAGGGTACCGTGGTGACCATCGCCGCGGACGGCACCGTGTTCCAGGGCTTCCTGGTCCGCAACAGCGGCATCGACGTGGACAACGAGGACGGCGGCATCACCGTGGACAAGGCCGTGGACGTGGTCCTGGCCGACAACCGGATCGAGGACACCCTGTACGGGATCCGGGGCATTGAGGCCCACCGATTGGTGCTCCGGGGCAACGTCATCCGGGGCAAGGCGCTGCCCGTGGCCCGTCGGGGCGATGGCATCCGCCTCTGGCAGAGCGAGAACTGCCTGGTGGAGGACAACGTGGTGGAGGGCGTGCGGGACGCGATCTTCTGGTTCAGCGACGACACCACCGTGCGCCGCAACGTCTTCCGGGGCAACCGCTACGGCGTCCACATGATGTACACCGACGGCATGGTCGTCCGGGAGAACCTCACCGAGGGCAACTCGGTGGGGATCTACCTGATGTACAGCGTCAACGTCCTCATCGAGGGCAACACCTTCCGCCAGAACCGGGGGCCCAGCGGCTACGGCCTGGGTCTCAAGGACATGGATGCGGTCACCGTCCGGGACAACTACTTCTTCGAGAACCGGGTGGGGCTCTTCTTCGACAACTCCCCGGCCAGTGTGAACATCTACCAGGAGATCCGGCGCAACGTCCTGGCCTACAACGACATGGGCGTGCTCCTCATGCCCGCGGTGGCCCGCAACCGCTTCGCGGAGAACACCTTCCTGGACAACCTGGAACAGGTGGCCGCGAAGGGGGGCGGCAGCCGCCAGGGGGATATCCTGGGCGCCAACACCTGGGAGGGCAACTACTGGAGCGACTACGTGGGCTACGACGCGGACGGCGATGGGGTGGGCGATCTGCCCTACCGGTCCGAGAGCCTTTTCGAGAACCTGATCGACCGATATCCGGAGCTCCGCCTCTTCCGCTTCAGCCCTGTCCAGCAGACCATCGAGATGGCGGCTCGGGCGTTTCCGGTGTTCAAGCCCCAGCCCAAGCTGACAGACCCCAGCCCGCGGATGGACCCCCTGCTTCCGCCCACGGCCCCTCTGGGCGCCCCGATGGAGAGCGCCATGGGATGGGCCACGGCCGCGCTTCTGGCCCTGGCGGTGCTCCCTGCCGTGGCCCTTCGAGCCGGGCACCCGGCCCGGCCTGCCGATGTGGGCGGGCGTCCGCGATCCGCGGCCGATGCAACGGAGGAACCCATGCACCCGACCCCGCCCCCTGCGCCGACCCTGTCCCCTGATGAACCCGTATTGGTCGCCCGCCGTCTGGTCAAACGCTACCCCCAGCCTGGACGCCCCTGGTGGAGCGATGCCACCATCACCGCGGTGGAGGATGTGAGCTTTCAGCTCTTCCCCGGGGAATCCCTGGCCCTGTGGGGGGCCAACGGCGCGGGCAAGACCACGGTGCTCAAGTGCATCCTGGGGCTGCTCCACTACGAGGGAGAGCTGCGGCTGAACGGCCTGGACCTGCGACGCCAGGGCAAACAGGCCCGCCGTTTCCTGGGCTATGTGCCCCAGGAGCTGGCTTTCCACAACGAGCTGACCGTGGCGGACACCTGCCGCCTCTACGCCCGACTGAAGGAGGTTTCCCCGGCCCGTATTCCCCAGGTGTTGGCCCTGGTGGGGCTCGCTGGCCAGGAGCGGAAGGAGGTGGGCGCGCTCTCCGGCGGCATGAAGCAGCGCCTGGCCCTGGCCCTGGCCTTGCTCTCGGATCCGCCGGTGCTCCTGTTGGACGAGCCCACCAGCAACCTGGACGTGAACGCCCGCCAGGAGTTCATCGACCTGTTGAAGCGTCTCCGGGATCGGGGCAAGAGCCTGCTCTACAGCAGCCACCACCTGGCCGAGGTCACCGATCTGGCCGATCGGGTGTTGGTGATGGCCGAGGGGCGGATCGTGGCCGAGGGGCCGCCCCGAACGGTGATGGCCTCCCTCCAAGGAGCTTCAGGGGGAGCCCCAGGGCCGGGCGAGCCCGAACAGCCGGACGGCACCGGGCCGCGGCCCCAGGAGGTGTTCCAGGCCGGTTGATGGAGGGCTCCGGCCCCCTCGAGGCCGTTCTCCCGGGGAGCTCCGGACAGGGGTCGGGGGCCCATCCGGGTTTCGTCCTTGCCCTGGCCCACCGCCGGGCCACGGCCATGAGTGTGTCCGAGTTCATCCGAGGTCGCAGCCATGGACAAGATCGCGACGCTGGCCATCTACGAGCTCCGGGCGTCGGTACGCAACCGCTGGTTCGTGCTCTACACCCTCACCTTCACCCTTCTGGCCTCCGGGCTGAGCTATCTCTCCCTGAGCGGGGCCGGTCTCTTCGGGTTCGCGGGCTTCGGGCGCACCGCGGCCAGCCTGATCAACCTGGTGTTGCTCATCGTGCCCCTGATGGGGCTCACCGTGGGGGCTATGAGTGTGGCTGGCGAGCGGGAGCAGAGCACCCTGTCCTACCTCCTGGCGCAGCCCATCGGCCGGGGCGAGGTGTTGCTGGGCAAGTTCCTGGGGCTGGGGCTGGCCCTGGCCACCACCCTCCTGTTGGGGTTCGGGCTGGCCGGGATCCTCATCGCCCGGCAGAGCAGCACCGTGGAGGCCGATCGCTACCTGGCCCTGGCGGGCATCTCCCTGCTCCTGGCCCTGGCCAGCCTGAGCCTGGGGCTGGTGATCTCCGTGGCCAGCCGGCGGGGCTCCCTGGCCGTGGGGGTGGGGCTCTTTGTCTGGCTTCTGCTGGTCTTCCTGGCGGATCTGGGCCTCATGGGCACCGCGGTGGCCATGAGGCTGGACGTGGGTGCGCTGTTGACCCTGGCTCTGCTCAACCCGCTCCAGGTCTTCAAGATCGCCGCGGTCCAGGCCCTGCAGGCCAGCCTGGAGGTGTTGGGCCCGGCCGGGCTCTACGCCACCCGCACCTTCGGTGAGGGGCTCATGCCCCTGTTGTTGGGGGTGCTGCTCCTGTGGGTGTGGGTGCCCCTGGGGGTGGCACACCTGATCTTCGTTCGGGAGGGAGACGTGTGAGGCGCAAGACCATCCAGATGGCCGGCCGCCGATGGCTGTGGCTGGTGCTCCCGCTTCTGGGGCTTCTGGCGGCCGGATGCGGCTCCCGGGTGGCCCCCAACGAGCCGCCGGAGATCGTCTACGGCGAGGACGTCTGCGACCAGTGCAACATGATCATCAGCGACGACCGCTTCGCGGCCGCGGCGGTGGTGGAGGAGGCCCCTGGGGACTACGCGTACCGTCTCTTCGACGACATCGGCGACATGTTGGCCTACCGGGAGGAGCACCCGGATCTGGACTTTGTGACTCTGTGGGTCCACGACTACAATACCCGGGAGTGGCTGGACGCGGCCACCGCCGCCTACGTGGTGGCCGTGGAGATCCGCAGCCCCATGGCCTACGGCTTCGCCGCCTTTGCCACCCCGGAGGCGGCTGTCGCCTTTGCCCAGAGGTTTCCAGACGGCCAGGTGCTCACCTGGGAGGAGCTGCAGCAGTACTTCGTGGATCGCTACCGATAGATCGGCCACCGTACCGAATCGGCCACCATACACCAGAGGGCACGGCCTCGCCCTGCCCCGGGGCTTCCCTGGGGAGCGGCGGCCGTGTCCTCTGGATGTTGGCGACATCGCTTCGTGTGCTCCTGTCTACCCAAAGGAGGTACCGTTCCATGGACCGCGTATGGCGGCATTCTCTCGTACTGATGTTGGTTGCGTTGCTGGCCTTCGGCCTGGCCGGATGCGGTGGCGGCGGCGAGGAGGAACCGGCCGCCGAAGCTCCGGCCGCCCAGGAACAGGCTGCTGCGGCTCCCCAGATGGTGGGAGACCCGGAACGGGGCAAGCAGATCTACCGGCAGAGCTGCGCGGCCTGCCACGGCCCGGACGCCAAGGGCATCCAGGGCCTGGGCAAGAGCCTGTATCCCGCGGACAGCGAGTTCATCCGGGGCAAGACGGACGACGAGCTGGTGGAGTTCATCAAGCAGGGGCGCAGCACCGACGATCCGCTCAACACCACCGGGGTGGCCATGCCGCCCAAGGGCGGCAACCCGGCCCTGACCGACCAGGACCTCTACGACGTGGTGGCCTTCATCCGCACACTGGAATAGCCCCCGCCTCCCCGGCGTGGATGGCCGCCTCCCCTCGCAGGGGAGGCGGCACCGTTTTTTCGGGGCCTCCTCCCCGGCTACTCCATCCCCAGGGGAGGCTTGACCCGGGGCCAGGCATGGAGCGCGAAGGCGGCCGCGGCCATCGCCTCGGCCACCCGGCCGGCCAGGACATAGCCCGGCCGGCCCAGCGCGCCCCCTACCCCCACCAGCCATACCCCCACGTTGAGCAGGAAGAAGGCGGCCCAGGCCGGCTTCACGTTCCCCCGAGAGGTCATGAACCGGGGCAGGATCCAGAAGGCCACGCCTAGGGCCAACTGCAGGGTCCACCCCAGGAGGAGGAAGTCCATGTGGGCCGGTAACAGCCGCCAGACCGCGGGGTGTAGGGGAACGCCCTTGTTCCACAGCATGAGCATGCCCAGGGTCACCCCGATGAGCAGGTAGACGAAGGACGCGCGGATGAACCAGACGCTCAGGCGGGGCATCTCACTTCTCCTTCACCCGGGGCCACATGTTCGCGGTGAAGGCCAGGGCCGCCAGCCACTGGCTCACCGCGGAGACGACCAGGAGCCACCCCCACAGCGGCCGTTCCTGGAGGGTAGCCATGGGCTCCGCGATCACCCGCAGCACCAGCCCTAGGTTCAACAGCCCGTACGCGGTCCACATGAGCCCGTTGTAGCCCCTGGGGCGCTCGCGGCTGTACTTGGGGAACATCCAGTAGGCGATGCCCATGATGAGCTGGAGCACCCACCCCACCATGAACAGGTGGAAGTAGATGGGCGTGAGCGCGCCCGCCGGGGTCGGCAGGTGGAAGACGGGCCTGGCCGCGACCAGGATCCCCGCGATCATGGCCAGCACGAAGTAGACCAGGCCGGTCTTGATGAAGCGACGGGTAATGGGAGGCATGGGATCCCCTCACCGGAACACAGCGTCGCGGTGCCCCTGGGCGGCCCAGGCCGTGTGGAGCACGAAGAGCAGGAGGGCCAGCGTGTTGAGAATCCCGCCCCATGCCCGGAGCCTGGGGCCCCCACCCAGGTCCCCGACCACCCGCAGGGCCAGGGAGAGGTGGAGCAGGGCCAGGGGAAGATAGGCGGTCGACCGGAAAGGCACGGCGATCCCCACCACCCCGGGCAGGATGATGGGCGCGTGGGCGAGGATCATGGCGAACACGAAGCCCACGAAGACCGCGTGGAGCATGGCATCGTACCGCGGGCCGCCGGCCGGGCTGCCGTACCCCAGGGCCAACAGACCCCCCACCAGCAACCAGATGTAACCCCCCAGCAGACAGAGGGCCGCGAAGCGGGCCGGTTCCCCTGCGCCCAGCCGACGCCAGGCGATGTCGTAGCGCAGGAGCCACAGGGCCACGGCCACCAGGCCCAGGCCCACGGCCCGGCCCCCTCCGGTTGGTTCCAGGGTCACCGCGAAGGTGCCCAGGGCCATCCAGCCCATGGCCGCGGCAAAGGTCCAGCGGGCCCAGGGGGGCAGCCGCAACAGCCGGCTGAGCTCCAGCCGTTCCCCCGCGATGGTGAGGACCAGGAAGCCGACCCACCACCACACCACCCGGGCCGTGGGGAGGCCGCCCAGCCACAGGCCGTTGCCCACGGCCCAGAACAGGGCACCGCCGGCCATGGTCCAGGTGTGAAGGGCTGAATGGAGGGCCAGGATCTGTCGGAAGACCGCCAGCAGCACCAGGCTGCCCAGGAGGAGCAGGGCTTGGGCCAGCAGGGGAGGCCCACCGGCCAGGACCAGCACCCCGGCCAGGCCCGTGCTGGCCGGCCCCAGGTAGGTCCAGGGCCGGCCCAGGGCCACTGCCCGTTCCAGGCCGATGACCGTGCCCAGGAAGGCGCCCACCATCAGAGGGCCGTGGTCCGCGCCCCAGGTGGGCCGGGGAACCGACCCCAGCACTCCCATCCGCGCCAGGCCGCCCCACAGGGCCGCCACCATGGCCATGCCTCCCAGGGCCAGGAGCAGGAAGCGCCAGCGGACGGGAGGAGCACTGCCGGGCCGCATGGCTATGGGGTCGTCCGGGCCAGGGTGAGGAGGAAGACCAGCCGTTCCTGGGCCCGGACCGAGTGGGGGAGGTGGGGCGGGATGTAGACCCAGGTCCCGGCCTGGAGCCCATGCTCCTGGTCCCCCAAGGTCATGGTGCCCGTGCCGGCCAACACCTGGACGGTGGCGGCCATGGGGTTGGTATGTTCCGTGAGCTCCTGGCCGGCCGCGAAGTCGAAGAGCACACAGCGCAGACCGCCCTCGTTCACCAGGGTACGGCTGACGATGCTGTCCGCGGCCACCTGGCCTGTCAGGACAGTCAGATCGGGATGGACCACCGGAAGGGACACGATCACACACCTCCACGGACCAACATGACGGCCAACAGGACCACCACCAGGCCCAGGGCCAGGTTGAAGCGCCCCACCCAACTGGCCTGCCGTCGGAGACGTTGGCTCTGGGGAGACCCGGGATGGGCCCGAGCGGCCGCGGTGGAGCGGGGGCCAATGACGAAGTCGTGGTACGCGCTGGCCAACAGGATGACGGCCACCAGCAGGAGCTTGATGCCCAGCAGTCTCCCCCAAGGGCCGGTCCAGAAGGCCCAGGAGGTCACAGTCTCCCACGTCACCCCCCGGTAGACCAGGTTGAGGGTGCCGCTGGCCATCAGCAGCCCGTAGCAGAGCCACCCGATCCAACGGAAGCGCACCCCGATGTGGTGGAACAGGCCACTGGAGTGACGCCGGTACTCGGAGCCTCGGATCGCGGGCACCAGCACCAGGGTCAGAAAGAGGATCCCACCGAGCCAGAGGACCGCGGCCAGGATGTGCAGCCACACGGAGAGCAGGTAGAGCACACGCATACACGAACCGCTTCGGGATGGAGGGGCAGGGAGCCTTCCGGGGGGCGATGCCCGGCCCCCGAAAGGGCACGGTGGCCTACCCGGGCCACTCGGCCACCCCTCACTCGGGACACTGCAGGCCGATGAAGTCCAGCCAGGAGAGGGCCTGGGCCAGCAGGGCACCCGGCTCAGCGTCGGCATCCAACGCCGCGAAGAGCTCCCCGTACCGATCGACCACCAGGAGCACGGGCTCCACATCCGGAAGGGGGCGGCCCAGCGCGGCCTGGAGCCGCTCCCGCTCCTGGGGTGGGAGCCCGTAGACGGGCCAGGGCATTCCCCCCATGGACACGGCCACGGAGGCCAGGCCCTCCAGGGGCACCAGGACCAGGGCCTGGGCTTCCCGTTGGAGCAGCTCGGGAGCGCTCTGTTCCAGGGCCATCAGCCAAGGGGGGAGGGTGGCGGGGCTCGGTCGGGGCAGCCACAGGAGAAGCCGGTGCCGTCCCTGGCCCATCCGTTGCAGGGTATGGCGTTGTCCGTGGATGTCCACCAGGGTCAAGGCCCCGGGGATCACCCGGCCGGTTGCCTCCATCACCGTGGATCTCCCTCCAGGGGCCACACCGGGCCCGACCCGGTCATGGGTCCTCCCTCTCTGCCGAGCGGTCGAAGACGATCAGGAAGGGCAGCGCGATCGCGTCCTCGGGGCACAGGTCCTCGCACACGGTGCAGAAGGTGCACCGTTCTGGAAAGGCCAGGAAGGCCTTTCCCCGGATCTGGAGGAGGGCCTGGGTGGGACACGCGTCCACACAGGCATGACAGCCTGTACAGCGGTCCGGATCGATGATGGGCAGAGGCAGGGAAGAGGACTGCCCCATGGCGGCTTCTCTCCTGACAGGCGCGACCCAGGACGGGTACGCCCTCAGTATAGAGAGGTGCCGGGGGGCAGGCTGCGACAAAAGTCACGCTCAGGAGGTGGCCTCCCGCTCCAGGCCCTCGGGGTCCAGGATGACGATGCGGTGGCGGTCGAACTCGATGAGCCCTGCGGCGGCCAGGCTCCGCAGGGCCCGCCCCACCATCTCCCGGACGGTGCCCAGGTATGCGGCCATCTCCTCCTGGGTCATCAGCCGGGGCACCTGGGTCTCCTGGTTCATCCGGGCCTGGTCCAACAGCAGACGGGCCAGCCGGCCCTTCACGCTCCGCATCACCAGGTCCTCCACCAGCCGGACCAGGTAGCGGGTACGTTCGGCCATGCTCTGGGCCAGGCCCCACACCAGGCAGGGGTATCGGCAGGAGAGGACACGAAAGTCCTCCCGGGGTACCCGCCATACCACCGCATCCGTGTGGGTCACCGCGGTGGCCGGGTTGCCCCCACCGTCCAACACGGAGACCTCGTTGAAGCTGTCCGCGGGGTGCATCAGGGCCAGGATGTGTTCCCGACCTTCCCGGGAGTATCGGCAGATCTTGACGACCCCGGATTCCACCACGTACCAGCCGGCACAGGGCTCCCCCTCCACGAAGAGGGTCTTCCCGGCCGGTGCATGGATGGGCTGGGCCGCCTGGGCCAGAGCCAGCAGCGCCTCGTCGGGGATGCCCTGCCAATAGGGGACCTGCTGCAGCAGGTCCAGCAGTGCCATGGATTCGGTCCAGCGCGTCGCCTGACCGGATTTCGATGTGGGCATGGCCGGTTCTGGGTCCCGTTTCAAACCGCAGGGCTCAAGGGCCGGTGGCGGCGGCTCTGGACGCCCGGCCCTTGGTCGTGCCCCTATTATACCCCAGACCGCGGTCCATGCCCATCCCCGATCCGCTGGGCTTTCCCCCGCCCCAGAACGCCCGGTCCCGCCTCTGGGGCGGCCCTGTGGTCGATCGGCCGGGAGGGGATGGAGACCCGCTATCCAGGGGGACCGATCGGGCTTCCCAGTTCGACCTGGTTGCCGAAGGGGTCGGTGTAGACCACGGTGCGGAAGCCGAAGTCCTGGTCTGTGGGAGGCGTGGACGGCTCCAGGCCTTGTTCCTGGAGCTGCCGATGGATCGCGTCCACGTCCTCCACCGTGAAGAACAGGCCCGCGCCCCGGGTGGCCTCTGCCGCGGTCTCGGCCCGGTGCAGGGCCAGGGCGGTGGGCCGGAGGTCGAACTCCACCCAGGCCTCCGACTGGAAGCGGACCGGCAGGCCCAGGCGATCCCGGTAGAAGGCCAGGGCGGCCTCCATGTCGGGGACGAACAGGATGCAGTGGGAGAGCTGCATGGGGTTCTTCTCCTCCGCGGCCCTCTTTCCGGCCGCTTCCAGGGCCCGGCGGATGTCCTCTGCGTGGGCCATCTCATGGCCGTGGATGGTTTCGTAGTACTGTTCCACGGTGATGAGACCCCGGGAGGGATGTCGTCCGGTGAGGGTCCACTCCTCTTCCTGGAGGGAGTCCATCACCTGGAGGGTCCGGGCCCGAACGCTCTCCAGCATCTCCAGGAGCTCCTCGGGGGAGCGGTGGCCGATCCGTTCCTGGACCCCGGCATTCCAGTGTTCCAGGTCGAAGTGCTCCGGCAGGGTGGGCTGCCCCTTGCGGATCTTGTGCACGTGGATGCTCATGCCCCGTTCGCTGTCCGCCAGATGGCCCACCACCGTGCGGACGGTCCACAGGTCGCCCTGGTCGTAGACCGGGGTGTCCCAGTCCTCGGGCCGGAGGCCCTCCAGGGCAGCCAGCAGGGTGGCCCGGGATTCGGCCAGCTTCTGTCGCCAGTAGGCTCTTCGGTCCATGGCAGCCCTCCTCTGTGGTGGCCGGTTGGCCGCTTCGTCCTCCTGTCCGGGCTTGGGGCTCACCGTTGGGACGCGGTCAGGGCCTGGTCCAGGTCCTCCAGGAGGTCGTCGATGTGCTCGATGCCCACACAGAGCCGGATCATGTCCGGGGTGACGCCGGCGCTGCGCTGCTCCTCCTCGGTGAGCTGGCGATGGGTGGTGGAGGCGGGATGCGCGGCCAGGCTGCGGACGTCGCCGATGTTCACCAGGCGCTTGAAGAGCTTCAGGGCGTCGTAGAACTTGACCCCGGCCTCGTACCCGCCCTGCACCCCGAAGCTGAGGAGAGCCGAGGGACGGCCGCCCGTGTACTTCTGGGCCAGTTCGTAGTAGGGCGAGTCTGGGAGCCCCGCGTAGTGGACCCAGGAGACCCGGGGGTCGTCCTGGAGGTAGCGGGCCACGGCCAGGGCGTTCGCGCAGTGGCGCTCCATGCGCAGGGGCAGGGTCTCGATGCCCTGGAGGATGAGAAAGGCGTTGAAGGGGCTCATGGCCGAGCCGGTGTTGCGCAGGGGCACGGTGCGGACCCGGGCGATGTAGGCTGCGGGGCCGAAGGCCTCGGTGTAGACCACCCCATGGTAGGCCGGCTCGGGGTTCACCAGCATGGGAAACTTCTCCGGATAGTCGCTCCAGGGGAACTGGCCGGAGTCCACGATGATGCCGCCCAGGGAGTTGCCGTGGCCTCCCATGTACTTGGTCAGGGAGTGGACCACGATGTCCACGCCGTACTCGATGGGCTTGATGAGCACCGGGGTGGCCACGGTGTTGTCCACCACCACCGGCACACCGTGGCTGTGGGCCATCTCCGCGATGGCCTGGATGTCCGCGATGTTGCCGGCCGGGTTGCCGATGCTCTCGCAGAAGACGGCCACGGTCCTGTCGTCCATGAGGCGCTCCAGGCTCTCGGGCCGGTCGTCCTCCGCGAAGCGTACCTGGATCCCCTGTTTGGGCAGCATGTGGGCAAAGAGGGTGTAGGTGCCGCCGTAGAGCAGGGGCACGGAGACCACGTTGCTGCCCTCCTCCGCCAGGGTGAGGAGGGCGTAGTGGATGGCCGCGCTGCCCGCGCTGAGGGCCAGGCCGGCCACCCCGCGCTCCAGCGCGGCCACCCGTTCCTCCAGCACGGCGTTGGTGGGGTTCATGATCCGGGTGTAGATGTTGCCGGGCACGGCCAGGTTGAACAGGTCCGCGCCGTGTTGGGCATTCTCGAACTCGTAGGCCACGGTCTGGTAGATGGGCACCGCGATGGACTTGGTGGTGGGATCGTGGCTCCAGCCGGCGTGGATGGACAGGGTCTCGTCGCGCATGGCGTGGACTCCTCGGATGGATGGTGTGGATGGATGATCGGGGGGGCACTGAGAGCCTCTTCGGCCCCTGCCAAGGGCCCGCCCTCAGACCAGCACGGCCGACCGCTCGTGGCGGATGCCCAGAGGGTCCTCGGGGTCGATGTCGGGCTTGAAGGGGCGACGACGGTCGATGTCGGTGACCCGGTAGACCAGGCCCAGCCAGTTGTTGAAGATGGCCTTGGCCGTATCGCCCCAGGTGTTGTCCAGGTAGGGCAGGATGGCGGTCTCGGGGAAAGGGGGCGGCATGGTGCCCCGCCGTTGGGCAATGAGGACGGCCTCCCGGTAGCTGTCGGCGATGGCCGTGGCCTCGGGGCTGAAGTAGTTCTCGGGATGGGGCGGATAGTCCTCCCGCTCTCCCCGGATGTAGCGCCGCACCTCCCGCTTGTACTCCTTGAGCAGGCTGTGGATGCTGTACTCCGGATGGCCCTGGAAGTAGATGAAACGGAGCTGGTCGGGGCTGACGGCCATGTGGACCCCGGCCGTGGGGCTCTCCACCAGGATGGCCAGGCCGGCAGACTCGAACTGGTCTCGGGCGATCTCGTTCCAGCGGGAATGGGGCACGTCGAAGCGGGTGTTGATGTCGGCCAGGAGGGGGTGGTCCTGGGTGATCCGGTGGGTGTAGACGCCCCAGCGCTTCCGGGGCAGCCGACGCCGCTCCAGGCCGTAGAAGTACTTGACCAGGGCATGGGTGGCCAGGCAGGAGCAGAGGATGGAGGTCACGTTCTCGATGGCCCAGGAGATGATCTCGCTCAGGGGATCCCAGAAGGGCTCCTGCTCCAGGGAGGGATTGGCCACGTTGGCACCGGTGATGATCAGCGCGTCCAGCCCCTCCTCCTGGAGTGCCTCGAAGCGCTCGTAGTAGCGGTGGATGTACTCCTGGGTCTCGGGGCTCCGGGAGAGGCCGGGCACGGTGAAGGGGTGGACGAAGATCTGGACGATCTTGTTGGAGCTGCCCACCAGCCGCATGAACTGCTGCTCGGTGACCTGGAGGGCCGCGTCGGGCATCATGTTGAGGAGGCCGATGTGGAGCTCGCGGATGTCCTGCTGCAGGGCGTGTTCCAGGGGGAGCACATCCTGCCCGCGCTGTCTCAGACGCTCGAAGGTGGGCAGAGCCGAGTGGGCGACCAGGGGCATGGAAGGCAACCTCCTCGTAGATATGCAGAACGGCAGCAGCGCCGGTCCGCCTCACCGAGGTCCGAAGGCGTGCTGCCGTTGCAGGCGCCACTCTCAAGTTTCCCGATGGCGTGCAGGTCGATTATAGCAGCCGTGGCGGGTTCCGGTCAAAGCGAGCCCGGATTCCCCCCGCTCCTCGCCAGGGGCCGGGAGGAGCCATCGGAGCCAGAGCCGGTGGAGGCCGGGCACCACGGCTGGAGCGCTGAGGGGGAGGCATGCCCTCCGGGATGGGGTCCGGAGGAGGTGGAGGCTCCTCATCGCCGCAGGAGGCCGCCCAACCCCAGGGCTGCGATCTGGGCCTGGTCCAGCCGGTCGCCGGTGAGCAGCCGGGGCAGCACCAGGTCCACCACGTTGTGGCCAGGGCTGCGGGCACAGCCCGGAGCGCACAGGATGGGGGTATCGCCCAGGTAGGCCACCGCGAGGAGGTTGCCCGGGTCCACGGGCGCGCCGTAGACGGCTACCTGGGCACCGATGGCCTGCAGCCCTCGTAGGGGCAGGTCCGCGGGATCCATGATGGAGGTCTGGCCCACCAGGATCAGGCCGTGGTGGGCCCGCAGGAGCTCTGCCGCGGCCTGGGCCACGCTGCCCTCGTCCAGGGGGACGGCGACCACCGTGCTCAGCTCGCTGTTCAGCCGCAGGAGCCGTTCCCGGGTGGGGGGCTCGAACTGGCGCCGCAGCCGCACGTGCGCGGCGGGATCGCCGGTCACCAGCAGGGCCCAGCGCTGGGGGGTCAGGGGGCGCACCTCCAGGAGGGGGCGCGGCTCCTGGACCAGGGCCAGGGCCTGCTGCAGCCGGGGCCGGGGGATGGCGTAGGGGATGATCTTCAGGGTGGCGATCCGGTTCTCCCCCCGCTCGGGGTGGACGATGGCGTGCTGGGGCGCGGTGGCCAGGGTGATCCCCGGCAGCCGGTTCAGGGCCTCCAGCCGCTCGGCGTCCACGTAGAGGACGCCGTGGACCACGGTGTACAGGTTGACCCGGCCGCCCACACCCCTGGAGAGGGCCAGCTCCGGCCTCTCCAGGGCCTGGGCCAGCTCCCGGGCCGCTTCGTCCTCCCAGATGTCCTGGGGCTCCAGGATGGCCACCTCCACGTGGGTGTGGCCCAGCTCCCGGAGCCGTTCCAGGGTATCCGGTCCCAGGCGGATCCCCTTGCGCAACAGGTGGCGTCCGTCCGCGTCCACCACGTTATGCAACAGGAGATGGCCCTGGGCCTCCTCCAACGGCAGGCGCATCACCCGCATGGCCGATTGTCCACCCCTTGACAATGCAGAACATGTGTTCTAATATTGGATCGTCGGACCGGATCTTCGGCCCTCCTCCGAGCCGGGGATCCGAACCCATGGCCGCCATTCTCGGTCCTATCCCAGCCCATTGTACCACGAGCGAGGCGCATGATGGTTGGCATCCGCGAGTCCATCCCCGATTCCCAGGCCTTGCGCCAGCACATGGCCATGATGGAGCAGGCCATCGCCGGTACCTTCGTGGACCACAGCCTGCCCGTCCACCTGTTGGGCGGCGTCCAGGGTCCCCACACCCTGAGCTTTGGGCTGCGCCTGTACCGACCCACCGCCCGCAACCTGTCCAAGGCCAGCCGTCTGGCCCCGGCCATCGAGGCGGCCATCGGCGACGGCCCGGTGCGGATCTACACGGAGCGGGGCGTGGTCTGGGTGGAAGTGCCTTCGCCCTGGCCGGTGAACGTGCCCGGATCCAAGCTCCGGGGCAAGGGGCTGGCCGTGCCCCTGGGCCTCACCGCTCGGCAGGCCGTGGCTGGCGTGGACTTCGCGCGGGATCCGCACCTGCTCATCGTGGGGCCCACGGGCCGGGGCAAGACCACTGCAGCCCGGTCCATCGTCTACCATCTGGCCCGGCAGAACCCGCGGGAGCGGGTCCAGTTCGTCCTGGTCACCTTCAAGCCCGGGGACTGGCAGGCTGCGGGCCGGTTGGGCCACACCCTGGGGCTGGTGCGGGAGCCCCAGGAGGCCCGGAAGATGCTGGACTGGGCCCGCCAGGAGATGCAACGCCGGGCCGCCCAGGGGGTGCAGGAGCCCCATCTCTTCCTCGTGCTGGACGATCTGCTCAACCTCCTGGCCCTGGTGAAGGCCGCGGACGCGCTGGCGGAGATCGCCAGCCTGGGGCGGGGGGCCGGGCTCCACCTGGTGGTGGGCACCCAGCGCCTGGGCAAGCGGGGCGCGGGGGATGCCGCGGTCACCGGGAACATGCCCGTGCGCCTGGTCTTTGGCACCGCGGACTCCCGGGATGCAGCGGCCTTCACCGGCCGGGGAGGCAGCGGCGCGGAGGGGCTGGGCCGCTACCCCGGCGACGCGCTGTTGGTGGCCCACGGCAGCGTGCAGCGCCTGGCCATCTCGCCGGTGAGCGACCGGGACCTGGCCCAGTTGGCGGGGGGCGCGGTGCCCCACCGCAACGGCCACGACGGCCATGGCTCCGGCCTCGGAGCCCTCGTCCCCCAGGGGGGGCGACGGGCCCTGACCCCGGAGGAGCGGGCCTACATCCGGGCCGTCTACGAGCGCACCGGTGGCAACAAGACCGAGACCTGCATGATCGTTTGGGGATACAAGAACGGCGACGTCTGGGCCTGGCTCGAGGAGGCCCTGGCCGAGGCCCGATAGGAGGCGATGGCGATGCGGGATCTGCAGCGGGGTATTGTGTGGGGGATCTTCCTGGGGGTGCTGGGGATGTTCGTGGTGCCTGCCGGGATCCTGGCGGTTCGGGTCGCGGACACCTGGCAGGCCGGCTACACCGAACAGGTGTTGGGCGCGTTCACCGCGATCTGCGGGGGGGGCATCGTGATCGTGGCCGCGCTGATGGGCGCGGGGCTCTACATCCGCCTGAGCGCGGGGGTCCGCCCGCGACGGGAGGCCGATCCGCCCTACGTGGTGGGGGGCGGGCCGGCATCCATGGCCGGCTACGGTCCCCCGGGGCCGGCCCTGCCATCGCCGGCCGAGCCCACACCCCCGTGGGGGGCCACCGGCGGCGGCCAGTACGCGCTCCTGCCGGTGAACGAGGGCGAGTTCGTGTTGGATCCGGGCAGTGGCGAGACCTCGTGAGGCCGGGGAATCGGCCTACCCTCGCAACATGGCCCCCATGAACGTGCCCACCGCCATGGCCGCGGCGGTGAGCACCAGGTCGACCAGGATGGTCACCAGCCACACCACCAGGGCCAGGCTGCCCACGACGAACAGCCCCAGCAGGGCGAAACCGCCGGCCTCCGGCAGGCTGGTCTGCTGAGCCTCCCTCAGGGCCCAGGCCGTCAACATGGTCCACATCTCGCCCAGGCCGACGAGGAAGACCAGGGTCAGGTGGGCCAGATAGATCAGGGGCGGTAGCCACCAGCGGTGTTGGGCCAGGGTCGCAGCTCCCACCAGGGTCAGCAGAAGCCCACCGAGGACGGCCAGGCCGATCCACCACCAGGACGCCTCGACCCCCTCCCACTGGAGGAGCCCGGCCACGCCGTCCACCAGCCCCACGGCCACCAGGCCGATGCCCCACAGGAGCAGACCCTCTCCCAGGCCCAGCTCCCGGTCCACCAGGCGGTGGTAGGCCAGGGCGAACAGGGCCCCTGTCCACACCTGGGCCAGGACGGCCAGGCCTAGGAACGAGCCCCCCAGGGCCCCAGACCACAGGCGAGAGAGAAGCCATCCCCGCTCCAGGAGCGGGGGCGCGGCTTCGCCGAGGAGACCCTGGGCCACCGACCACAGAGCGCCCCAGGCCATCCAGATCAGCCAGAAGACCAGCCCGCTCGTCAGGGCCAGGGTGCCTCGGCGCCCCGGTCGGTGCAGGAGGAGGATCCCCCACAGAGTGCCCACCCAACCGTTCCAGATCCCCAGGAGCGGAACCAGGCCCAGGGAGCATCTCCCCTGGCCGGGTGTGCAGAGGAGGAGCAGGTAGTGGCCCAGGGCCAGGAAGAGCCCGGCCAGCCCGCTGAAGAGGGGCAGATGCTCCTGCCACAGAGGTGTCTCCCGGTCGGATGGGGGCCGGGACAACAGGGAAGGGGAGCGGTCCATGGGAGATGACAGGGGATGCCGGGATGCTACCGCACCGTCCGACGTCCCTGGGCAGCGGGGCTTATCGGCCCGAACAGGCTACTGCTCCTCTCCGGTCAACCGCTCCAGCACCTGGTTCAGGCGGGCCCGGACCGAGGGATAGGAGAGCCCCATCTTCTCCTCGACCCGACGCAGTTTGCCTTCGCTGAGGAGGAAGGTCTCCACGAACTGGAGCTGCTCCGGGGTCAACCGGGCCAGCCGTTGCAGCACGGGCAACTGCTCTGGATGGAAGGGAGCAAAGGGGCCCAGGTCGAAGTCGCCGCGGAACACGGTCTCACAGCCGGTGCAGTGGAGCTCGGTTGCCACCAGAGCGCTCTGGCAGAAAGGGCAGCGAGTCGGGAGTTCGGCCATGGTTCACCTCGATGTGTGGTGGCAGGGCAGGAAACGCGAACGCCAGGTGAATTACACCGGTAGCCTAACACGACTGCTTCAGTTTGTCAATTTATCTGTTGACGTTTTTGATTCATGCGGTCGGGTTGGGCCCACTTCGAGCGGACGGTTCCGGCATGGCCCTGGGCGATGGAGGTCCTCGGTCCCCGGATCCCGGTGCACTCCGGTTCGAGGGCTCTCGGCCGGCCTCCGCCCGAGAGGGTGCCGGCCGTGGATCCCCCGCGTCACCGGGGAGGTTTTTGGTTCCCCTCCTGGCAGGGTGCTACAATAGCCCCAGGGCCTTCGGAAGGCCCTGGCCAGGAGCGCCTGGGGGGCGCTCGATCTCCGGTCCCGGGTGCACTAGAGGGCAGCCGCCGTGCCCGGGCCGGCTCCAAAGCCGATGGGGAGCCATGCAACGACTGGACCGACACGATGCGGTGCTGATCTGGCGTCGCCGGCGAAAACGGGCCCGGGTCCACCGTCCCCGGCCGTGGCTGTGGGTGGGTCAGGGCGTCCTGGCCCTGGGGGTGGTGCTGGCCACGGCGGTCCTGGCCCTGGGCACGGCCGGGGTGGCCACGGCCGTGGGGATCTACACCTTCTACGCCCGCCAGCTCCCCGACGCCAGCGTCATCGAGGTGCAGCAGAACCAGTTTCAGACCGTGCGCATCTACGACCGCACGGGGAAGCACCTCCTCTACGAGAGCGTCGACCCGCGCCCCTTCCGGGGCGATCGGGCCTACGTGCCCCTGGAGGAGATCTCTCCCTGGGCCATCAAGGCCGCCATCGCCCTGGAGGACCGGAGTTTCTGGGAGAATCCGGGCATCAATGTCCGGGGCCTGATCCGGGCCTTCGTCTCCAACCTCCGGGGGGGCAGTGTCCAGGGCGGGTCCTCCATCACCCAGCAGCTCATCAAGAACGTGGTCATCCCGCCGGAGGAGCGGGCCCAGCAGTCCTATGCCCGCAAGGTCAAGGAGGTGATCCTGGCCCTGGAGGTGACCCGTCGGTACCCCAAGGAGAAGATCCTGGAGTGGTACCTGAACAACAACTTCTACGGCAACCTGGCCTACGGCATCGAGGCGGCCAGCCAGGTCTACTTCGGCAAGTCGGCCAAGGATCTGGACGTGGCCGAGGCCGCGATGCTGGCCGCGATCCCCAACCTTCCCGCGCTGAACCCCATCGACAACCCCGCGGAGGCCAAGCGCCGCCAGGGCATCGCGCTGCGGGCCATGGTGGAGGCCGGCTATCTGACCCCCCAAGAGGCCCAGGAGGCCTATGCCCGAGAGCTGGAGATCCGCCGTTCCGCGGCCGAACGTTTCGACATCCTGACCGCGCCCCACTTTGCCCTCTACGCCCTGGAGCGGGTGAAGGAGGAGTTCAACACCCCGGATGATCCCTACTTCATCTGGCGTCGGGGGGTGACCATCTACACCACCCTGGACGTGGAGCTGCAGCGGTTCGCGGAGCAGGCAGCCCGGGAACAGATCGCCCGGCTCCAGGCCGCGGGCAAGAACGTGAA
Organism: Caldilineaceae bacterium; assembly: GCA_026989655.1. GTDB lineage: Bacteria > Chloroflexota > Anaerolineae > Caldilineales > Caldilineaceae > JALSIX01. Next base: position 34,576 of record JALSIX010000114.1, on the reverse strand, counting down.
CAACGCCGCGGTGGTGGTCATCCGCCCGGAGACCGGGGAGATCCTGGCCATGGTGGGCTCCCTGGACTACAACAACGAGGAGATCGACGGCCAGGTCAACGTGGCCCTGGCCGAGCGCCAGCCCGGCTCCAGCTTCAAGCCCTACGTCTACCTCACCGGGCTCATGGAGGGCATGACCGCGGCCACCATGATCCTGGACGTGCGCACCGCGTTCGTCCAGCCCGACGGCAGCGTCTACGTGCCCGAGAACTACGACCGTCGCTACCACGGCCCGGTGAGCCTGCGGGAGGCCCTGGCCCGTTCCTACAACATCCCCGCGATCAAGGTCATGGAGCAGGTGGGGGTCGCGGACGCCCTGCGCACGGCCCATCGGCTGGGCATCAACGGCCTGGACCGGGGCGTGAACTACTACGGCCTGAGCCTGGTCTTGGGCGGGGGCGAGGTGACCCTGCTGGACCACACCTACGCCTACAGCGTGTTGGCCAATGGCGGGGTCATGGCCGGGGAGCCCGTGCCCCCGGAACGGCGGCGGACGGGCTTCCGCAACCTGGATCCCGTGGCCGTCCTCCAGGTGCGGGACGCGGAGGGCAACATCCTCAAGAAGTACGAGCGCCCCGCGGTGGAGCGGGTCCTCAGCACGGACCTCCAGTACCTGATCTCGGACATCCTCAGCGACGACGTGGCCCGTGCCCCCGCCTTTGGCGCGGGCACGGCCCTGACCCTGCCCGACCGTCGGGTCGCGGCCAAGACGGGCACTACCAACGGGTGGAAGGATGCCTGGACCGTGGGCTACACCCCAGACCTGGCCGTGGGTGTCTGGATCGGCAACACGGACAACAGCTCCATGAACAACGTCACCGGGGCCACCGGCGCGGCGCCCATCTGGAACGCGATCATGCGCAAATACCACGAGGGCCGCCCGCCCCGGTGGTACGAACGGCCGCCCAACATCGTCACCCAGACGATCTGCGTGCCCAGCGGGCTGTTGCCCTCGGCATGGTGTCAGCGTCAGCGCCAGGAGCTCTTCATCGCGGGCACGGAGCCCAAGGTGGAGGACAACCTGTGGCAGCCCTTCGAGATCGACACCCGCACCGGCCTGCTGGCCACCGCGGACACGCCCCCGGAGTTCCGGGAGACCCGGGTCTACCTGATCCTGCCCCCAGAGGCCGAGGACTGGGTCCGGGAGAGCGGCATCGATCAGCCCCCGGCCGCGCCCGTGGACCAGAGCGTGGCCTTCGATCCCGAGGTCTCCATCCTCTCCCCGGTCCCCGGGGCCTACATCCGGGGCCAGGTGGAGATCCGGGGCAATGCCCGGGGCGGGAACTTCCGCAGCTACCGGGTGGAGATCGGCCCCGGCCTGGAGCCCACCGAGTGGACCCAGATCGGCCCAGAGCACGGCAACCCCATCGAGAACGGCCCCCTGGAGTTCCTGGACACCACCGCGCTGGCCGAGGGGCTCTACACCCTGCGCCTGACCGTCCTCTACCAGGATGGGCGGGTCCGACGATGGGACACCCAGGTGACCATCGACAACACGCCGCCCACGGTGGTCATCGGCGAGCCCAAGCCCAACCAGACCTACGTCATGGAGGAGGACGAGCAGGTGAACGTCCACGCCATCGCCACGGACAACTGGTCCATGGACCGGGTGGAGTTCTACATCGACGGCGAGCTCTTTGCCACCAGCACCGTGGCCCCCTTCAACCAGCGCTGGCAGATCGAGATGCGGGATCTGCCCACGGTGGAGGGCCCCACCATCGAGGCCACCCGTCCCATCACCGACGAGACCACCGGCCAGGTCATCGGCCAGGAGACCTACATCGCGGAGCGCACCGAGAACTGGCTGGCCTTTGAGAGCGACGACCCGGACATCCAGCCCGGCCGCATTCGCATCTTCGACGGGGGCTTCGGCGCGATCCTGACCCGCAACGGCGTCTACTGGGAGACCCACGTCTTCCGGGTGAAGGCCTTCGATCGGGCGGGCAACGAGACCGAGAGCGAAGAGGTGCGCATCTACGTGCGCCACCGGAAGCCGGACGAGCGCTGATGGCCCGGATCCTGGTCACCAACGACGACGGTGTGTTCTCCCGGGGCATCCAGGCCCTGGCCCGGGCCCTGGACGCGGTGGGCCCGGTCACCGTCCTGGCCCCGGAGCGGAACTGGAGCGCGGCCGGCCACCCTAAGACCATGCACAAGCCCCTGCGCATCAAGGAGGTCACCTGGCCGGACGGGCGGGTGGTCCACGCGTGCAGCGGCGCGCCCTCCGACTGCGTGGCCCTGGGGCTCCTGGGCGCGGTGGACCACGGCCCCTTCGAGCTGGTGGTCAGCGGCATCAACCAGGGCTACAACCTGGGCACGGACGTGATCTACAGCGGCACGGTGGCCGGCGCGATGGAGGCCATCATCAACGGGGTGGCGGCCATCGCGATCAGCGTGGCCTGGCTCGATGACGACGAGGTCTTCGAGGAGCTGTTGGCCCACGCGGCCCAGATCGGGGCCCGGTTGGCCGGCCGAGTGTTGGACGACGGCCTGCCCCAGCAGGCCCTGCTCAACGTGAATGTGCCGGCCTCGTCGGCCACCGACTTCCAGGGCATCGAGGTCACGCGGCTGGGCAGGCGCATCTACCGCGATGTGGTGGTGGCCCGGGAGGATCCCTGGGGACGCCCCTACTACTGGATCGGGGGCCAGGTGCCCACGGGGATCCCCGAGGACGGCAGCGACGTGGGCGCGGTGGAGCGGGGCCGGGTCAGCGTGACGCCCGTGGGCGTGGACCTGACCTGCTATCCCTGCCTGGACGTGTTGCGGAGCTGGGAGCTGTGAGCCATGGTGTTCAAGCCCGCGCCCGAGCGTAGCCGTTGGGAGGGTCTGCTGGCCCTGACCTGGCTGCTGGCCATCGACCTGGTCAGCCTGACCCTGCTCCTGACCCGTCCGGTGGACGGGGCCAGCTATCTGCTGGTCCTGGTGATGGCGGCCAGCCTGCCCCTGCTGGGGCACCTGGCCTATCGGACCTGGGGCGCGTTCAACCTGGAGTACTGGATCGACCGGGACGCCCTGCGCGTCCGCTGGGCAGACACCCTGGAGGTCATTCCCCTGGAGAGTATCCAGGAGATCCGGGAGGGGGGCCAGGAGCTGCATCCTCGGAGCGGGTTGGCCTGGCCCAGCCCCCAGGTGCGCAGCGGCACTGCCCTGGGCATCCTCCGCCTGGAGCGGTACGCGACGCGGCCCCTGGAGGAGTGTCTGCTCATCGAGACCCCAGAGGCGGTCTTCGCGCTCTCTCCCCGACATCCCCAGCGCTTCCTGAAGGCCCTGGAGGCACACCGACGGCTGGGCCCAGCCCATCGGCTGGCCGCCGGACGGGAGCGGCTCTGGCCCGCCTTCACGGAACTGCGACGGCCCCTGGCCCGTTGGCTTCTGGGGGCCGGCCTGGTGGGCGGGCTGGCCCTCCTGGGCGTCCTCATGGTAAGCTATCCATCCCTGCCCGAGCGGATGAGCTTTCCCCCGGTGGGGGAGGACCTGAGGGCCGTGGACAGCCTCCGACGGATCCGGCCCAAGGAGGCCCTGTTCATGTTGCCCGCCATCGGCTGGGTGGCCTACCTGCTCAACGGAGCCTTTGGCCTGTGGATGGCCCTGCGCCGCCAGTGGGTGGGCGCCTATCTGCTGTGGACCGGCACCCTGATCGTCCAGGGGATGAGCCTGATCGCGCTGCTGCGCTTCGTGACCTGAGACGGGGCTGCCCCATCGGGGGATGTGAGACGCTGTGGACAGAGTCTTCCTGAGCATCGTCATACCGGCCTACAACGAGGAGCGCCGGCTGCCCCATTCCCTGGAGCAGATCGGCGACTTCCTGCGCGCCCAGCCCTATCGTTCCGAGATCATCGTGGTGGAGAACGGCTCTGTGGACGACACCTGCGGGGTGGTGGAGCGGTACGCGGCCACGGTCCGCCCGGAGGATCCCTTCCGGGTGCGGCTGCTCCACAGCGAGAAGGGCAAGGGCGCGGCGGTGAAGATGGGGATGCTGGCCGGCAAAGGGGACTACCTGTTCATCTGCGACGCGGACCTCTCCATGCCCATCCACGAGGTGAACAAGTTCCTCCCGCCCCAGCTGCCCCCGGGCGAGTACGACGTGGCCATCGCCAGCCGGGAGATCCCAGGCGCCCGGCGTTTCAACGAGCCCCTCTACCGCCACATCATGGGGCGGGTCTTCAACTTCGTGGTCCGCACCCTGGTGGTTCCCGGGATCGAGGACACCCAATGCGGCTTCAAGTGCTTCACCCGGGAGGCGGCCATGGCCATCTTCCCCTACCAGACCATCGGCGGCTGGGGCTTCGACCCAGAGGTGCTCTACATCGCTCGGCTCCGGGGGCTGCGCATCGTGGAGATCCCCATCGACTGGTACTTCCAGGCCGATAGCCGGGTGAGCCCTGTCCGGGACACCGTCCACATGGTCCGAGATGTGCTCCGCATTCGGCGGAACGACCGTCTGGGCGTCTACGCGCCCCACCCGCATCCCCTGGGCACCGAGGCCCTGGTGGAGTAGACCAGCCCCCTGAACGATCCGAAGGAGCGAGTTTCCATGCCGGCCGACCTGACCAACACCATCGCCACCCTGATCACCATCCTGGTGGCCCTGTTCGGTGCCTTCCTCTTTGCCCTGTGGATGGGCATGGGCATCTGGACCTTCAACGACATTCGAGCCCGGACCCGCGACTGGCTGGCCATCGGCCTGGCCACGCTGCTGGTGCTCGTCTTCCCCGTGGTGGGCTTCGTGGTCTACCTGATGGTGCGGCCCAAGGAGACCCTGGCGGAGCTCTACGACCGGGCCCTGGAGGAGGAGGCCCTCCTGCGGGAGCTGGAGGAGACCCTGACCTGCCACCGCTGTGGTGTGCCGGTGAAGGAGGCCTGGGTCTTCTGCCCCCACTGCCACGTCCAGCTCCAGCACACCTGTACCCGGTGCGGCGGCCTGGTGCGGGAGGAGTGGGACATCTGCGTCTTCTGTGGCACGGCTCAGCGCCGCAGCTCGCCGGTGGAGACCCCGGCACCGGACTACGGGACCGAACCGCCCTATCCCGAGGATCCCCAGACCGTGGAGGAGAACCTGGGCTACCGCCCGGTGACGGGGGAACGGTATTCCCAACAGTGAGGCGGGGATGGGGACAGGAACAGGGGGATCACGCCTCGGGCCCCAGCAGGGCGAGGACCTCCCCCAGGGTGATCTGGGCCTGTTCCTGGAAGGCCTCCACCGAGATGGTGCGGAAGAGCAGCACGGCCGCCACCAGGCCCAGGATCTCCATGCCGAAGACCGCGCTGTAGCCCACCCAGGGGTCCCCGGTCAGCGCGAAGGAGACGTCCCTCAGGAAACCGCTGAACACGTTCCCCAGGGCCTGCCCCGCGAAGTTGGCCACCCCCCAGGCGCCGATGTAGAGGCCGGCGGCTCCCTGCACCGTCATGTCCAGCATGAAGCTGAGGTTGCTGGCCGTCATCAGGCCGCCTCCCAGCCCCAGCAACAGGACCGCGCCCATCAATCCCTGGGGCGTGCCCCCCAGCCCCACCAGGATGATCAGGGCGAAGGCCACCGCCACCACGGCCGCGCCCAAGTTGGCACTCCGCTTCTTGCCCCACCGACGTATCAGGGGCAGGCTTCCCACCAGGCTGACCAACACCCCCAGGCCCCAGATGGAGGTCAGGCGGGTGGTCATGGCCACGGGCATGCCCAAGACCTCCGCGCCGTAGGGCTCCAGCAACACGTCCTGGGCATGGATGCTGGCCAACACCAGGACCAGGTAGGCGAAGAAGCGCCGCGCCATGGGGTTGAGGGCCAACACCCGATAGGCCTGCAGGGGGTTCTCCGCCCGGTGCTGGGCCGGCGCCGCCCGGGCCGAGGCGTGGGGCTCCACGCCCGCGCTGCCCACCACCACCAGCACAGAGGCCGCCAGCCAGACCGCGCCGAAGGCGGTGTAGAGGGCCTCCGGCGAGTAGTCGGCCAACAGGATCGAGAGCCCGGCCGCGACCAGGATGGTGGATAGGATCATGGCCGTCCACATCAGGCTCACCACCCGGGTCCGCCACTCGCCCTGGGCCAGTTCGCTGACCAGGGAGAGGTAGCTCACCGATGCCACGTTCACCCCCACCCCCCAGAGGAGAAAGGTCAGCACGGCCGCGGGCCCCCCCAGGATCGGGTTCTCCGCCATCCAGTAGGCGGCATGCGCGGTCCAGTAGCTGCCGAAGGAAGCCATCAGGCCGCCCAGGACCATCCAGGGCATGCGGTGGTAGCCCCCCAGGGGGTGGCGGTCTGCCCAGTGGCCCAGGGGCACCTGCAGGGGCGAGAGCAGGTAGGGCAGCGCCACCAGAAAGGAGACCCACAGCGCGGACATGCCCAGGTCCGCGATGAGGATACGGTTCAGGGTGCTGGTCACAGGGACCACGGTGATGGACACTCCCACGTGGACCAGTGCCAGCTTGGCCGCCGTTCGCCAGTTCATGGCCTAACTATACATCGTTTTTCTTAGGTTTGCAAGCTTTTGTGCCCCCGGAACCCTTGGGACACCGAGGATTCGGTGCGATTCCCGGGGGTGTCGCCGCGCGCCAGCAGGGCGACCGGGCCTCCGTTCCCTGCCGTGGGGGCTCTGCTTCCCCGTCCGCGTCGATCCGCCGGGTGTCTGCTGGGGGATCTCCCGGGCGACCGCATTCACCCAACTGGGTGAAGACAGGATGTAGGCCTGGTACTATACTTTTCGTAGTTGACTTTCTGCCGTTGCAGTGCGTTCGGTCTGGTGCTGTGTGCCATGGCGTTGGTGCCACCGCCCAGCCCTGCCGTCCCTGCCCTTCCGAGAACCGAACCAGGAGAAGAGGAGAACCGACTATGCTGCTCAAGTACTTCTACAACGACAAGCTCGCCCACGCGTCCTATCTGGTGGGGTGCCAGGCCACTGGCGAGGCCATCATCATCGATCCGGGCCGCAACGTGGAGCTCTACCTGGAGGCGGCCGAGGCCAACGACATGCGCATCGTGGCCGTCACCGAGACCCACATCCACGCGGACTTCGTCTCGGGTGCCCGGGAACTGGCCGAGCGCACGGGGGCCAGGCTCTACCTCTCGGACGAGGGTGACGAGAACTGGAAGTACCGGTACCTGGACGGCTACGACCATGAGCTGGTCTACGACGGCAGCCGCTTCTCCATCGGCAACATCCACTTCCAGGTGATGCATACCCCGGGCCACACGCCGGAGCACATCTCCTTCCTGCTCACCGACGGCGCGGCCGGCGACAAGCCCATGGGCATCTTCACCGGCGACTTCGTCTTCGTGGGCTCCATCGGGCGGCCGGACCTGCTGGAGAAGGCCGCGGGCATCATGGGCACGGCCGAGGCGGGGGCCCGTCAGATGTTCCGCTCGGTGCAGCGCTTCAAGCAGCTTCCCGACTATCTGCAGGTATGGCCGGGGCATGGTGCCGGAAGTGCCTGTGGCAAGGGGCTGGGCGCGGTGCCCTCCTCCACGGTGGGGTACGAGAAGATGTTCAACCCCATGCTCCAGATCGAGGACGAGGAGGCGTTTGTCCGAGCCCTGTTGGAGGGGCAGCCGGAGTCGCCCAAGTATTTCGCGGTGATGAAGCGGGTGAACAAGGAGGGGCCCGCGGTGCTGGGCGGGCTGCCGGTAGCTCCCCTGCTGGGGGCCAACCGGTTGCCCGAGCTGGTCCAGCAGGGGGCCCAGGTCATCGACACCCGGCCGCCGGGCGAGTTCGCGGAGGGTCACTTCCCCGGCACCATCAACATTCCTCTGAACTACCTGGCTGCCTGGGCCGGCTGGTTGGTGGACTACGATCGGCCCTATTACCTGATCGTGGACTCGGAGCACCTGGCCGAGGCCCTGGGCGACCTGGTCTACATCGGGCTGGACCAGGCGGCCGGCTACTTCGAGCCCCAGGCCCTGGAGGTGCTGGTGGACGCGGGCTTCGACCTGGAGTGCTACGAGGTGGCCACCCCAGAGGAGATCGCGGACGCGATCCGGGAGCAGGAGGTCCTCCTGGTGGATGTCCGCAACGAGTCCGAATGGGCCGAGGGGCGGATCCCCGGCGCCATCCACACCATGTTGGGCTATCTGCCGGACCGGGCCGAACAGCTCATCGACAGCAAGCCCATCGTGGTCCAGTGTCGCACGGGTGGGCGTTCGGCCATCGCGGCCAGCCTGCTCCAGGCCAAAGGGGCCAAGAAGGTGATCAACCTGGCCGGCGGTATCCTCCGCTGGGAGCACGTGGGCCTGCCGGTGGAGCGCGGATAGTCCTCATCCCCAGCAGGCCGTTTCGGGCCTTGTCGGTCGGCCTCCCGAAGGGGGCCTTGCCGGCCGGCAAGGCCCCCTGTGTCTTGTCGCACCGGTTCCCTGCCCTACCACCCATCCATGTCGAAACCAATGGTTGCTTCACCCCTGGGTCCGGCCGGGGATCTCCGGCCCTCATCCCGGCTTCAACGGCTGTTGCCCTTCCTGGACTGGCTCCTCCACTACCGGGGCGAGTACTTGGCGGGCGATCTCATGGCCGGCATCATCGTGGCCATCATGCTGGTGCCCCAGAGCATGGCCTACGCCCTGCTGGCCGGCCTGCCCCCCGAGGTGGGCCTGTACGCGAGCATCGTTCCGGTGGTCCTCTACGGCCTGCTGGGCAGCAGCCGCACCCTGGCCGTGGGCCCGGTGGCCATCGTCTCCCTTCTGGTGGCCGCGGGGGTCGGGCCCCTGGTGCCCGAGGGCGATGTGGCCCTGTACACCCGGCTGGCTCTGACCCTGGCCCTCCTGGTGGGCATCCTCCAGGCCGGCATGGGGCTGTTGCGTCTCGGCTTCCTGGTGAACTTCCTGAGCCACCCGGTCCTGGTGGGTTTCACCGGTGCTGCGGCCATCGTCATCGGCTTCAGCCAGGTGAAGCACGTGTTGGGCATCTCCATGCCCCGCCTGGAGCACTTCTACCAGAAGGTCCTCTACACGGCCCAGCACCTGGGCGAGTCCAACCCCGTCACCCTGGCCATCGGCCTGGGCAGTGTGGCGGTGCTGGTGGTCTTCAAGCGTTGGGTGCCTGGTTGGCTGGATCGTCTGGGGGTGCCCCAGGGCTGGCGGATCCCTCTGGCCAAGGGGGCGCCCCTGCTGGTGGTGTTGGCGGGTACGGTGTTGGTGGCCACCCTCCGCCTGGATCAGCGGGCCGGTGTCGCGGTGGTGGGGGAGGTTCCTGCCGGCCTGCCTCGGCTGACCCTGCCCCTGTTCGACCTGGCCTGGTGGGAGCTGCTCCTGCCCACCGCGCTGGCCATCAGCTTCGTGGGCTACATGGAGAGCATCTCGGTGGCCAAGTCCCTGGCCAGCCGGCGCCGCCAGAAAGTGGATGCGGACCAGGAGCTCCGGGCCCTGGGGGTGGCCAACCTGGGCGCGGCCTTGACCGGCGGCTACCCGGTGACCGGTGGCTTCAGCCGCTCGGTGGTGAACTTCGAGGCCGGCGCCAACACCGGCCTGGCCTCCATCATCACGGCCGGCCTCATCGCGCTGACGGTCCTCCTGCTCACTCCGCTGTTCTACTACCTGCCCAAGGCCGTCCTGGCCTCCATCATCCTGGTGGCGGTGGCCGGCCTGGTGGACCGCCATGCCATCCGCCATATCTGGCAGTACAACAAGGGAGATGGAATGGCCATGGCGGTCACCTTCCTGGCGGTGCTGGCCATCAGCGTGGAGATGGGCATCGTGGTGGGGGTGCTCACCTCCCTGGCCATCTACATCTGGCGCACCAGCAAGCCCCACATGGCCATTGTGGGCCGGATCGGCAAGAGCGAGATGTACCGCAACGTGCTCCGCTATCGGGTGCAGACCTGGCCCCAGGTCCTCCTCATCCGGGTGGACGAGAGCCTCTACTTCGCCAACACCAAATATCTGGAGGACAGGGTGTTGGCCCTGGTGGCCGACAACCCCGAGCTCCGCTATCTGGTCCTCATCGGGACGGCGGTCAACTTCATCGATGCCAGCGCGCTGGAGACCCTGGAGTCCCTCCACCACGAACTGGAGGCAGCCGGGGTGGAGCTCCACCTGGCCGCGATGAAAGGTCCGGTGTTGGATCGCCTGGTGGCCGTGGGCTTTGTGGACCTCCTGGGCCCCGAGCGGTTCCACTTCAGCACCCACGACGCCCTCATCGCCCTGGGCTTTGTGGATCCCAAGGACCGGGACACCCGCAGCCCGGCCGAGGCCGCCCGCGAGGCCCATCTGGACCCCCCGCTCCTGGACGTCCGCCGGGCCGTCCGCGGACCCGGCCAGGCCCATGACCGCCTCTCCGCAGCCTAGCCGAGGACGGGGACGGCCCTACGGCCTGGGGTTCGGGCGCTGTGGCCCTTCCCGGGGCCGGGGGCGCTTCCGGGCCTCGGCCCGTTGTCCCGTTGACCTACTCTCCTGGCCTGCCCGGCGTCATCCTGACATGGACCGCCGAACCACATCGGTCCGACGTGCACCTGTCCAGACGACCACGGAGGGAACCCGAACTGCAGCGGTGGGACCTTTGTCACGAGAACTTCGCCACGAAAGGAGGTGAACCATGCCCTTTGCCGAGTTCTTTCCCAACGGCGTGTGGCCCTACCTGGCCGGAGGCATCCTGCTGGGCCTGGCCACCGCGCTCATCTACCTGACCACGGGCCTCATCACCGGAGCCAGCACCTTCCTGGAGTCCACCCTGTCCTACGTCTGCGACTACGCCCAGTTCCGTCGCTACGTGGATTCCCGGGACTGGCGCCTGGTCTTCACCCTGGGCATCGTGGCCGGCGCCGCGGTCTACGCGGTGACGGTCCAACAGGGCATCTGGGTGACCCAGGTCCAGTGGTGGCGGCTGCTCTTCGGCGGCATCCTGGTGGGCTTCGGCACCCGGATGGGCCGGGGGTGCACCTCGGGCCACGGGATCTGTGGCCTGGGCTCCCTGTCCACCACTTCCCTGGTCAACGTGGCCACCTTCGTGCTCATCGCCATCGGCACGGCACACATCGTGGAAGCTCTGGGGGTGACACCATGACCACACAGACCATGACCCGTCGCCATCCGCTCTTCATGCCGGTGATCTTCCTGGGCGGCCTGATCTTCGGCTTCGGCCTAGGGCTGAGCCGGATGGTCCGGCCCGAGGTGGTGTTGGACTTCCTCCAACTGGACGACCTGGGCCTGCTCTTCGTCATGGGCGGCGCTGCGGTGGTCAGCGGTGTGGCCTTCTTCTGGGCCAGCTACCGAGGGGGGCGGGCCCCTCTCACCCAGACCTCCTATCAGCGGCGGCTCATGCCCTTCGATCGGGATGTGGTGGTGGGCGGTGCCATCTTCGGAGTGGGATGGGGCCTCTCGGGGATCTGCCCGGGCGCGGCCTACGCGAGCCTGGGAGTGGGCAACTACCCCATCCTCCTGGCCATCGGGGGCATGTTCCTGGGCGCGTTTCTGTTCGGATATCTCCGTTCTCGGGCAGAGACCACCCCCGGGGGCGGGTCGCCCCAGGCCCAGAGCGCGATGGCCCGCCAGTGACCCTCTCCCTGGGAGGACCGGGGATGGTATAATGGTCCGGGGGGGCAGAGCCCTCCGGGCCCGTTCACCATGTCCATCCACCGCGGAATGCGAGGAAGTACCCGATGAACCCACCCCACGTCATCGTCATCGGCGGAGGGCCGGCCGGCATCCAGGCAGCCCTGGCCGCGGCCCTGGCCGGGGCTCGGACCACCCTGGTCCACCAGACCCCCATCGGCGGACGGGCAGGCTGGCACAGCCTCCTGCCCAGCAAGGTCTGGCTCACCGCGGCCGAGGCCGCGGACCTCTTCCATGGCGCCCCGGACCTGGGGTTCCAGGTAGCGGCTCCCCCTGTGGTGGACCCGCCGGGCCTGTTGGCCCGCCTGCAGCGGGTGGCCGAGAGCTGGAACACCGCCCAGCACCGGCGTCTGGCGAACGCAGGCGTGTGCCTGGTCCAGGGGCGGGCCAGCCTGGTCTCGGCCACGGAGATCCAGGTGCTGGATCCGGAGGGGGAGGAGGTGGCCCGGATGGAGGGGGATGCGATCATAGTGGCCACCGGCTCGATCCCCATCTTTCCGCCAGAGATGCGACCCGACGGGGAACGGATCCTCGCCCCCCGGTTCGCCCGCCACATGAGGCGGCTTCCCCAGAGCACCATCGTTGTGGGCGCTGGCGTCACGGGCAGCGAGTTCGCCTACCTCTTCAGTGCCCTGGGGGTTCAGGTGACCTGGGTGATCGACGAGTTCGGCGTGCTGCCCACCTTCGCCCCCGAGGCCGGCGAGTTCCTGAAACAGGAGCTGGTGCGTCGGGGAGTCCGCACCGTAGAGGGGCAGCGGGCCGTCTCGGCCCAGCCCGGCCCCGGCGGTGTGGTGGTCCGCCTGATGGACGGCCAGGAGCTCCACGCGGAACAGGCCTTCGTGGCCATCGGCCGGATCCCGGATCTGGACGACCTGGACCTGGCCAACGCGGGGATCTCCGACGGGCGATCCGGGCTCTGTCTGGACGAGTACGGCCGCAGCACGGTGGCCCCCAGCCTCTACTTCGTGGGCGATGCGACGGGCATGCCCATGGTGGCCAACCGGGCCATGCACCAGGGCTGGATCGCGGGCCGCCACGCGGCCGGAGCCCCTGTCCCTCCGTTCCGCCCAGAGACTGTGGTGGCAGCCGTGTACACCGAGCCCCAGATCGCCCAGGTGGGGCGGGTGGACGACTCGCCGGATGCGGCCTCCATCACCCTGCCGCTGGCGGAGGGGCTGCGGGCCCATCTGCTGCCCCATGGGGACGGGTTCGTGAAACTGGTCTACAGGCCGGACTCCGGCGTTGTCCTGGGCGGGCTGGCCGTGGGGCCCCACGCCGCGGAGCTGTTGACGCCCCTGGCCGTGGCCCTGGAGCAGGGGATGGCCGTCCACCGGTTGGCCGGGCTCTTCCCATCCCATCCCACCCTGGGGGAGGTCCTGTTCCAGGCGGCCCGTCGGGCTGGGCGCGGCCGGTGAGGGCCCCGGGTACCCGGCCTCGGTCCGCTCTCCCGTCCCCTGGGGGATCTTTTTCGGGAGCGCTTCGTTGTCCGACTGCACGTTGAACCCACTCGATAGAGAGACCATGGATCGTATCGAACGCATTGTCCGCTTCCTGCTGTGTACGGTGTTCGCCCTGGGCATCGCGGGCTGTGGATCCACCGGCCCGGCTTCCACCGCGGAGCAGGCTCCATCCCCCACAGCCGTCCAGGAGGTCCCGACCCAGGCGGAGCTCCCGGTGGACCTGGATGTCCACACGGTGGCCCAGCTTCGGGGACGCCCAGACGTGGTGATCATCGATGTCCGGGAGCCCTACGAGTACCAGGAGAGCCGTATTCCCGGCGTGATCCTCATGCCCATGAACAGTGTGCCTCAGCGGCTGGATGAGATCCCCCGGGACAAGACCGTGGTGGTCATGTGCCGCAGCGGCAACCGCAGCTCCCGGGTGGTGCAGTTCCTGCGCCAACAGGGCTTCACCAACGTCCACAACATGGCCGGCGGCATTCTGGCCTGGAGCCGGGCCGGTTACTCCACAGAGCCCTAGCCATGCGGGGACAGGAACCAGCGGCACGGCCGGACAACGTGGGCGATCCCACCACCTACCGGGCTCTGGTCCGGCTTCTTCTGGCCTACCGGTGGGCCAGCCTGGCCGTGCCCCTGGTTCAGCTCTTCGCCCTGCGGCTGCATCCGAACTTCAGTACCAGCCATCTCCTCCTGTTGGGGTTGACCCTGGGCATCAACCTGGTCCTGAGCCTGGGCCATCGGTGGCTGGACCGGGCGGTCCGACAGCGTCCCTGGCTCCTGGGCGTGGACCTGGGGTTCATGGCCGGGGTCCTGGCCCTCACCGGAGGGGAGCAGAGCCCCTACATCCTCCACAGCTTCTCGCCGGTGTTCGCCGCGGCCCTCTTCTTCCGGCTGCGGGGGGCCGCGGTCACCGCAACCCTGTACGCGCTGCTCCTGGCAGGGGCCGGTGTCTGGGCGGCGGCCAATCGGGACCGCGTCCCCGACTTGGCCGCGCTGGTCACCTACGGTCTGGGCGTCACGTTGGTGGGGCTGTTGGTGGGCTACGTGTCGGCCCTGTTGCGGCGGACCCAGGCCCAGGCCCGTCGGCTGGCCGCGGTGACCCGGGCCCTGAGCGAGAGCAACCGGGAACTCCAGCGGGCCCACGATCAGCTACACCTCCTGCGCAGCCTGGCCCTGGGGCTGGAGTCGGCCACGGATCCGGTGGAGCTCCTGGAGCGGCTGGTGGAGGGGTTGGTGGACACCCTGGACTTCCGGCGCGCGGTGGCCGCCCTCTACGACATGGAGACGGACACCCTGACCGGTTGGCTGGCCCGAGGGGGGGACGGCGCGGTCCACAACGGCCACGCCCTCCAGCTCCCCATGGACCTGGGGGGGGAGGCCCAGGGGGCCAGGGGGAAGGGCGTCCTGGCCCAGGCCATGCGACGTCAGGTGCCCGTGGTGGTGGACGACGGTCGGTCCCCGTCGGGCGACCCGGAGATCGACGCCATGTTGGGCCTGGCCGAATGCTACATGGTGTTGCCCCTCTTCCTGCGGGGCCAGCCGGTGGGCATCCTGGTGGTGGATCTGTCGTGCCGCGAGCCCCTGAGCCCGGAGGAGCGCTCTCTGCTGGAGCAGCTCGCCCTGCACGCGAGCATCAGCCTGGGCAGCCTGCGGCTGTGCGTCGGGCGCACGCGCCAGACCGCGGTGGAGGCCGAGCGGAGCCGCATCGCCTCCGACATCCACGATACGGTGAGCCAGAGCCTCTTCGGGTTGGCCTACGGCCTGAGCGCGTGCACGGACATGCTGCCGGACGAGCCCGAATCGGTGGCCCTGGTGAAGCGGCATCTCCAGAACCTGCAGCCCATGGTGCTGGATGCCCTGCAACAGGTGCGCCGGGTGATCCTGGACATCCTGCCCGGTGACCTGAGCCGGGAGCGGTTCGTGCGTACCCTGCGAAAACAGTTCCAGGCCCTGACCCTGAACCAGCCGGTCCGCTTTGAGGTGGAGGTGTCGCCCCGTTTCAACCGTTGGCCCCTGGAGCTCCGACAGCAGCTCCTCCTCATGGCCCACGAGTGTGTGGTCAACGCGGCCCGACATGCCCAGGCCACCCATGTCCAGGTGAGCCTCCAGGACGACAGCCAGCACATCCTGCTCACTGTGGTGGACAACGGCACCGGCTTCGATCCGGTCCATGCCAACCTGCTTCCCGGCCTGGGCCTGGAGGGCATCCGCGAACGGGCCAAGGCCCTGGGCGGCCAGGTGGACGTGGAAAGCCACCCAGGGCAGGGCACCATCCTGCGCGTCCGCCTGCCCCAGCCCTATCGCCACCGGGCCGTGGCCTGCTGAGCCCATGAGCCCTTCTGCCCCCACCCCTTGCTCCGGCCCTCTCCACCTGGCACGTATCCGCCAGGCCCTGCGTGGCTGCCCAGTGGGCCACACGGTGCGCTACCATGGCCAGGTGACCAGCACCATGTCTGTGGCCCATGCCCTGGCCGCCTCTGCCGCGGAGCCCGGGACCCGGGCCGGCTGGGCCGTGGTGGCCGAGGAGCAGACCGCGGGCCGCGGGCGCCTGGGACGGGGATGGGAAGCCCCTCGGGAGCGGGCCATCCTGTTCAGCGTCATCGTGGCCGGATCCCTGTTGCCCCCCCTCCCCGAACAGCTTCCCCTGATCGGCGGGCTGGCCGTGGTCCGGACGCTGCGGGGCGCCTATCCGGAGCTGGCACCTGCCCTGGGGTTGAAGTGGCCCAACGACGTGGTGGGGCGGGGGCCTGACCGGCCATGGCGCAAGCTGGCCGGCGTCCTGGTGGAGTCTGCCGGAGACGGCGAGAGGATCCGCCACGCGGTCCTGGGGATTGGCCTCAACGTCCACCAGGAACCCCACGAGCTCCCCCCGCCTCGTCCGGGCGGCCTCTCGCCTACCAGCCTGGCCCTGATGCTGGGCGACGCCGGGCCTGGGGACCGCACCGATCTGTTCATCCGTCTGTGTCGCGAGCTCGGCCGCCTGCTGGCCCCGGCCACCCGCCCCGATCCCCAGGCCCTCCATCGGGAATGGCATGCGGCCCTGATCCACCTGGGCCGACCGGTCCAGGTGGAGTGGTCGGAGGGCTCTCCGGGCCCTCCCCTCCGCGGGCGTGCGGTGGACACCACGCTCTCGGGCGGGTTGGTGGTGCTGGCCCCGGATGGCGAGCGATGGGTGGTCCACGCGGGAGAGGTCAGGGTGGATTGGGAGGTCCCCGAACACCTGGTATAATGGTGGACCGTACAGCCCACGGCCGGTCGGCCGTGTCCGAATCCATGTCTCCAACCTCCCAGGAAGACCCATGATCCAACCATTGAAGCGCCATCCGAGCCCTGTGCCTCTCCTGTTGCTGGTGGGGCTGGCCTTTCTCCTGGCGTGGACCCTGAACCCCCTTCCCGTGTCCAGCCAGGCCCAGGACTCCCCACTCTCTCCGCTGGCCCCTGCCTCGCCCCTGGCCACGGTTGCCCCTGCGGCCCCCCCGGCGCCGGCCTCGGGCACGGAACCGACCCCACCTGCCCCCGGGGCCGCGGAGGGGCCCGTCGCGGAGACCCCGGCGGAGGGACCGGCGATCCCAGAGGGCGTCCCCCGGCGTACCAGCCCCAGCATGGTCCTCGTGGGGGCGGTGCTTCTGGGCCTGGTGTTCCTGGTGGTCGTGGTGCTCTGGCGCACCCGGACGCGGTCCCGCCAGGGCTAGAGGGTCCCCATGGGTGCACCGGGCGTGGACAGGGCGCGGAGGGCTCCTACGATCCTCTTGGGCGGTGCCCTGTTCCTGGCCCTGCTCCTGACCCTGTGGCTGGGTGGGGGCGGTGGCTCCACGGGCTTTGCCCAGGGATCTCCCCTCTCGCCTGTGGAGACCGCTGCGCCGACGGCCACCGACACCCCCGCCGTCACCCCGCCGCCGACCGCCACCTCCACACCGGTGCCGCCCACACCGAGCCCGACGACAGCCCCCGCTACAACTCCTGCTCCTACCGAGGCCCAGACGCCCACGTCTGGGGAGATCCCCACACCGGAGCCCCCGGTCTCCCCGACCCCGGAGGCACTCTCGGTCCCGGCCACGGCCACCGCGACCCCTACCCCCGATCCCCTGTTGCTGTTGCCTCCGGTGGAGCGGCCGGCCTCTTCCCCCACGCCTGCGCCCACGCCCGATCTGTGGACCTTCCTCGCACTCCTGGGTGGCCGACTGGCCCAGGCCGGTGCCTGGGTCTGGTTCCTGGTGGGCTCCCTGATCTTCTTCGTCACTGCCGGGATCGTGGCCGGGCTGAGCTTTGCCTGGGCCGAGGGCCACCGCTACCAGGTGTACCGGGTGATCCCGTTGGCGGAGGAGAGCCCAGAGGAGGGGCCCTCCGAGCCGCGCCCGGACCCGGTGGAGCGCCCGGACCGCTGGCCCCCTTCCCTGCCCTGAGGGGACGGCCCATGTCCATTCCCGCGAGGTCGGCCACCTTCTCTGTCCCTGGAGTCCGCGGCGCAGTGGCCGCGCTTCTGTGGCTGGGCTTTGCCTGGCGCATGGTGGGGCTGACGGCCCAGAGCCTCTGGCGGGATGAGGTCGATGTGGTCTTTCTGGCCACCCGCCCTCTGGAGCAGGTGTTGGCCATGTTCGTGTCGCCGGCCCAGAACGGGGTCCTGTACCTCCTGCTGATGCGTCCTTGGTTTCGGCTGGTGGGCACCAGCGAGTTCGCGCTCCGCTACACCTCGGTCCTCTTCGGCACCTTGGCCTTGGCCCTCATGTGGCAGGTGGCCCGGAAGCTGCTGCCGGGCTGGCGCCGGAAGGATCTGGGCAACATGCCCCTGTGGGCGGTGGTCTTTCTGGCCCTCCATCCCTACCAGGTGTGGTACAGCCAGGAAGGCAAGATGTATGCCCTGGTGGTGGCCCTGGCCCTGCTCTCTGGGTGGAGCTGGCTGAACGCGATGCACCGAGGAGGGCTCCTTCGGTGGGGGGGCTACCTGCTGGCCACCACCGTGGCCATCTACACCCATCTGCTCGCAGCGTTGCTGATCCCCGTGCACGGGATCTGGTTTCTGTTGAGCCGGCCGCTGAATCGGGTGCGCTGGCGGGGCTACCTGCTGGCGCTCCTGGGGTTCGTGCTGCCCTACCTGCCCCTTATCGGGTGGCAGTGGCACTATCTGACCAGCCTGGACTACCAGACCGGCTATCCCTTCACACCTTTCGCCCAGGTGGTCCGGATCCTGCTGTTGGACCACACCCGGGGGGTGCTCCCCACCGTGCCGACCCTGTGGCTGGTGCCCCTGTTCTTCCTGGCCCTGGCCGGCTTGGTGGTGGGCCTGGTCGAGCTCCAAACCCCTGGGATCCGGAACGGGGGACCGCTCCTGCCCGTGGCCGGTTGGGTCCGCTGGGGCATCCTGGTCACCTGGCTGGCCCTGCCCGTGCTTCTCCTGCACGGGGTGAGCCTGGTGAAACCCCTCTTCGTGGACCGGTACGTGATCTGGATCGGACCTGCGGCGGCCATGCTCATGGCCTTGGGTGTGGAGGCCGTCCGCCGCAATGCAGGCCGGCTGGGCGCTCTCCTGGCCGGCGGCCTGGTGTGCCTGGTGGTCCTCCTCTGGCTGTGGATAGGCTGGCAGCAGAACCGGGTGCCCCTGAAGACGCAGCTTCGGGAGGCCGTGGCCTATGTGGCCGGCCAGCGGAAGGCCGACGAGCTGCTCGTCCTCCAGATCCCCCACACCCACTGGGCCTACCGCTACTACACCAGTGATTTCGGGCCGGATCCCTACCGGGGCAGCGAAGCACGCCTGGCTCCCTGGATGGAGGGGCTGTGGACCCAGAACGGCCTGCCCGATGAGCGGGCCCGTGCCGAGGTGGATCGGGTGTTGCGGGAACGGACCCGAGGGTACGGTACCCTCTGGGTGGTCTTGACCGAGGCGAAAATGTGGGATCCACGAGGTCTCATGGTAGAATGGCTGGATGCACATGGCCGCCTGGTAGACCGCCAACGCTTCCACCAGGTGGAGGTCCGGCGCTATCGGTTGCAAGGGCGCTGAGCGGAAGGGAGGTTCCATGTACCGGCGACCCACAGGCTACGGCTGGGGGGCCCTGACCCCGAACCAGAAGATCGGGGTTGTGGTGGTGGGGATCCTGGTCCTCTACGCGTTCTTCAGCGGTGCCGGCGGCAGTGGTTTCCTGGGGCGCCTGGGGGACCCGAGCTGGATCCTGGCGGCCGCGGCCATCGTGCTGGTGGCCTTCCCGGTCCACGAGATGGCCCATGCGGCCGCCGCGGTGGCTCTGGGGGACCCGACGCCCCGTTGGCAGGGGCGCTTCACCCTCAACCCCATGGCCCACATCGACCCGATGGGGGCGGTGTTGCTCTTCCTCACCGGGTTTGGATGGGCGCGCCCTGTGGAGTGGAACCCACGGAACCTGGAGGTGGACCGTCGACTGGGCATGGCCCTGGTGGCCCTGGCCGGTCCGGCCAGCAACCTGGTCCTGGCCGGGATCACGGTCTTCCTGCTCCCGTTCCTCCCCGAGATCGGGCGGGTGGTATCGGGTCCTCTCGGTCTGCTTTTCTTTCCCGGGGGCTTTCTCTTCGATTTCCTCCAGTTCTTCGTCTTCATCAACACCCTGCTGTTCGTCTTCAACCTGCTCCCGATCCCCCCTCTGGACGGATCCCACATCCTCTTTGCCCTGCTCCCGGCCAGCACTCGAGAGCTCCAGGCCTTTCTGGCCCAGTATGGCCTCTTCCTCCTGATCCTGTTCATCTTCCTGGGGGGCTCCGTTCTGGTGGGGATCACGTCCTGGGTGATGCGGGGGCTGTATGGGCTGCTGCTGTGAGGGCCCTGGAGATCCGGGGGATTTGATGGCCGGTCCGTTTTCCGGTATGATCTCCCTGCCATGAGTCTCCATGCACCGGTGCCGCCCTGGGCCATGGGCCGATCGTCCACCAGACGGCCACCGCTCCTGATGCCACACCCGGTCCCGTCTCGGCGTCTGCCCCGAGTCCGGTATCGGCTGCGCCAGTTCCTCCGGGGGCTCGCTGCGACGGTTTCCCCGGACGAGATGTTGGTCGTCGCCCAGATCCTGCCCCGACCGGCGGTGGCCCGTTTCTGCCAGATGCCCCTGGACGCCCAGCGTCACAGCCTGGATGTGCTCTACGCCCTGCAGAAAGCCGGCTACACGGACCCGGATCTGGCCGTTGCGGCTCTCCTCCACGATGTGGGCAAGCTGGCCGCGGCAGAGGCCGGGATCCACTACGGCCTCTGGCTCCGGGGGCCCCTGGTCATCGCCTCTGCCCTGTGGCCGGAGGGGGTGGACCGGTGGGCTGCGCCGGATCCCCACCGGGGATGGCGTTATCTGCTGTGGGTACATCGGGAACATCCCCGCCTGGGGGCGGCCATGGCCCGGGCGGATCGCTGTTCGGAGCTGGCCTGTTGGCTCATCCAACACCATCAGACGCCCTTGACCCGGGCCCCACGCACCTCCCAGGAGGTGCTGTTGGCCGCGCTCCAGTGGGCGGACCAGCGCCACTGATCCCGGGGTTCCGGGGCCATACCATTCCGGGACACACCACGAGGACGACCGCCATGGCGAGATCCAAGATCACTCTCATCGGTCTGGGCACCATCGGGGCCAGCATCGGGGCTGCTCTCCGCCGGGAGCCTGGCAACTTCCAGATCGTGGGCCACGACCGAGAGCCGGAGAGGGCCGCGGCCGCTCGGAAGTTGGGCGCGGTGGACCGCACCGAGTGGAACCTCCACGCGGCTGCCGAGGGCGCGGGCCTGGCGATCCTGGCCGTTCCCCTGCCCGAACTCCCCGAGCTCCTGGACCAGATTCGCGAGGACCTGTTGGCCGGGGCCGTGGTCCTGGCCATCACCCAGGCCATGGTCCCGACCCTGGCCCTGGGGCCCCAGGCCCTGGACCGGCGGGCGTATCTGGTCGCGGGCCACCCTATCCTGTCTGGGTTCGAGGAGGACCGAACCCCCCCTGCCCGTCGGCTGGCCGGGCAGCCCTTCTGTGTGGCGGCCAGCGTGGACACTCCTCCCGAGGCGTTGGAGGTGGTGAACAACCTGGTGGAGCGCATGGGCGCGACGCCGCTCTACATGGATCCGGCCGAACACGACGGCCTGATGGCCCTGGTGGAACATCTGCCCCAGTTGCTGGGGGCCGCGCTCGTGCGCCTGAGCAGCCAGTCCCCGGGATGGGCGGATGGCCGCAAGCTGGCCGGGGCCACCTTTGCCCGCAGCACGGACATCGGCGACAGCCCGGAGCGGCTGGTGGGCGCGCTCCACGGCAATCGGGCCCATCTGTTGGAGCGGCTGGACCAGTTCCTGGCCGTGTTGGCGGAGTGGCGCGGTTGGCTGGAGGAGGCCGACGAGGAGGCCCTGCGCGCGGCCCTCACCCACGCGGTGGCGGACCGGGCGCGCTGGGAGGAGGAGGTCCGCCGCCAGGAATGGGGGGACGGGATCCCCCGGACCGAGGAGGTGGAACAGCCCGGCCTGCTGCGCCAGATGTTCTTCGGCGATCTGTTCCGGGGACGGCGCCCTTCCCGGCCATCGGATGGAGAATGAACGTCTCGCCGTCCGCGTCCCGAGCGGCTTGTTGCCGCTGGTTCTGGTCGTCCTCCAGGTCTGTTGTCCATGTCAGCTCCCTCATCCCCTCTGCGGGTCTGCTACTTCGGCACCTATCGGGCCGGCTATAGCCGGAACCGGATCCTGGTCCAGGGGTTGCGGGCCAACGGTGTGGAGGTCATCGAATGTCAGGAGCCGCTCTGGCGGGGCATCGATGACCGGGTACAGGTGGTGTCCGGTGGATGGCGGCGTCCGGGCTTCTGGTGGCGTGTCGTTCGAACGTACGCCCGGCTGTTGGCACGGTATCGGCGGGTGGGCGACTACGATGTCATGGTGGTGGGCTATCCCGGTCATCTGGACGTTTTCCTGGCCCGGCTGTTGAGCTGGTGGCGACGCAGGCCTCTGGTCTGGGACGTCTTCATGTCCATCTACCTGATCTCGCTGGAACGAGGATTGGATCGGTCCAGTCGGATCGGTGTGGCCCTGCTCCGGGTCCTGGAGAGAGTGGCCATCCGCCTGCCCGACCGGTTGGTCATCGAGACAGAGGAGTTTGCTCGCTGGTTTCAGGAGGTCCATGGGATTCCTATTGAACGGTTTGCTTGGATCCCTACGGGCGCGGACGACACGGTCTTTCGGCCCGTGCCTGGACCGGCAGAGCCTACCGAGCCACCGTTTCGGGTGCTGTACTACGGGACCTTCATCCCCAACCACGGCGTGTTGACCATCATAGAGGCGGCCCGACGTCTGGCTCACCGTGGGGACATCCGGTTTGAGCTGGTGGGCGAAGGCCCTCAGCGGGCCGAAGCCGAGTTCCGGGTGCGGCAGGCCGGGTTGGCGAACGTTCGGTTCACGGACTGGCTGGACCGTCAGGCGCTGCGGGAGCGGATTGCCCAGGCCCATATCTGTCTCGGGGCCTTTGGGACCACCCGGCAGTCCCTGATGACGGTGCAGAACAAGGTCTACGAGTGCCTCGCCATGGCCCGGCCGGTGATCACCGGAGATGGCCCTGCAGTCCGTCGGGCCTTTCGCCATGGTGAGCATCTGTGGCTGGTTCCTCGGGCGGATCCGGCCGCGCTTGCTGAGGCCATCGAACGGCTATGTGAGGGGCCTGCACTGCGGGATCGGCTGGGGACGGAAGGGTATCGGGAGTTCGGTCTCCATTACACAACCCGTCGTATAGGTCTTCGCTACCGAAACCTGCTTCAGGCCGTGCTCGCGTGTATTCCCCGATGATCTGGTCGCGGAAGGCGTTCTCTAGGCATTCATGCGTTGTTGTCAGGGGTTGGGGTAGCTCGTCAGTACGGAATGTGGTGGCTCCCCCGCATCGGGGCCCCGTATCCATACCCTTGGGCGATCCAGTTTTCTCTCCTTGCGCTCGATCGTATGAGAGCGAACGGATCGACGCCCAACGGGCTGCCCGAGTCCATTTTCGAGTTCCATGGCGAAGATCGCGTTTCTGGCCACTGCCAGTCTCGAAAGTCCCTACAGCGGGGGGCGTTGTCTTCCCTGGGCCAAGTACCTCCACCGCCAGGGGCATCAGGTCCATATCGTTACCCTGCACCACCACTGGACATCCGATGTCCCCCGGCATTTCCGGCATGAAGGCGTCCACATCCATCAGATCGGCCAGATGCACGTCCGGAAGCTCGGAGACGTGACCCAGTACTTCTCGTTCTCCCGGTTGCTCTGGACGGTGGCTCGGAGCTTTGGGGCGATGACGCGCACGGTCTTGGCCCTACGTCCGCACATCATACATATCGGCAAACCCCATCCACAGAATACCCTGGCGGGCCTCATTGCTGGATCCGTGCTCCGGGGTTCCAAGGTCTTCCTGGACTACGACGACTACGAAAGCGGGATCAACCGTTTCAACACCTCTTTCGAGCGTTGGGTGATCCGGCTGTTCGAGAACCGGAGCCCTCGATATGTCCACGGCGTCACGACCCACACCACCTTCCTCCATCGGCGACTGCTGCAAAATGGCGTCCCCGAGACACGGCTCCTGCGCCTGCCCTCTGGCTTCGATCCAGAGTGGGGCAGGGCAACAGGACCCATTCCGTCCACCTCGTGGCGTGGATATGGCTTTCCTCGTTGGGCCGATGGCGATCTTCCTGTCCTGTATGTAGGGACGATCGCCTTCACCAGCCATGCACTGGAGATCCTTTTCGAGGCCATTCCTCGAGTGCTCTCCCGAGAGAAGCGGGCATTTTTCGTGTTTGTGGGGGGCGGGGCCGATCTGGAGCAGGCCAGGGAACAGGTTCGTGCCATGGGGATCGACTCCCGTGTCTGTTTTATGGGAAGAGTTCCCCATGGGCAGGTTCCGCGGATCCTCCGAGATGCGCTCGTTTCTGTGGATCCCGTGCGCGATACCCCGGTCGATCGGGCACGTTGGCCTCTGAAGATCGTGGAGAGCCTGGGGATGGGGGTTCCGGTCGTCACGGGGGATGTGGGCGACCGACGGGAGATACTCCAGGGAGATACCGGCGGCACACTGGTCCGCCCCGGCGATCCCCAGGCCTTGGCAGCAGGTATCCTGGAGACCCTGGAGCGGCGGCGTGCTGTGCCGGGTTGGGCCCAAGTCATCCAGGATTCTGCTGTTTCCCGTTTTCATGCCGGGATCCTGGCCGAACGGTTGGCGGCCTTCTATCTTCGGTAGTTCACGATTTTAGCCAAACGGAGGAGTGAGCATCCTCCGATGCGGCATCGCCTCTCTGGAGTCGGCATCCTCAGATGCCGACTCCGCTATGAATTCGTGAACTGCTGATCGTGGATGAAGCCCTTGTGACAGGATCTGCCGCGGCGTACTGGTAAGGCCTCGAAAGAAAGAAAAGCCCGTGGCCTGGATGGCCACGGGCTTTGACGGCGGTTGTCAGAACAACTGCCCCTTACGGTGTTTGCGTCTGGGTGATTCCGATATAGTTCGCTCGGTCCACCCGTTTGGTTCCGAAGCCCTCATCGCTGACGAGTACCACACAGTCCTGTGAGCAGGTGATCACCCCGGAGCCGAACCACCCTGAGCCACCCAGGTTGGCAGGCACGGTGGGCAGGCCAGTCCAGCTACCACCGAAGAAGTTGACTGCGCCGTTAGGCCCTGCCGTCTTCGGAGATGGATCGGGAGCGTCGGTGCCGTCCCAGTTGGTCAGGTTGAGGGAGATGGTGTTCGACTGATTGGTCACGTTCATCACCTGGACACCGGTGGTCAGTCTGGTGTCGCTCAGGTGGTAACGCCGCACGAGGGGCAGGAAGTGCTTCTTGCCCACAGCGCTGGAGGGCACGCAGTTGTACGTGCTCTGCCCTTTCACGCTGTAGTTGGCACCGAACTCGGTATCGTTGACCACGGCAAGCACCGGGATGTTCGAGGTGATCTTGGCGCTGCCGAAGAAGCCGTCGTTCGTCAGAGCGGTGTTCGAGGGTGTCTGGGTGCCTCCGGGCAAGTTTGTGGGAGCTTGCCGCGAGTTGCCACCCGGCCCCTGGAAGGCGATGTCCGACGAGTTGGCCTTGATGGTCATGTTCTGGGTATAGGTGCCGGAATTGGGGCTGGCCGGATCGGCATAGAAGGTGATGGTGACATTGGCATCCTGGTTGTTGGTATTCACGATCTGGATGCCTGTATCACCGTAGAAATTGGCCCGCACCAGGGGGCAGTAGAGCGTGGTGTCCGCCGCTGTGGAGGCTACGCCGCTGAAGGCTGTCACCCCTGGGGTCCCGGCAATGTCGATGAAGGACTGGGCGACCAGGTCGACCGTGGCTGAGCTGATACGGATCAGGCCCACAAACCCTGTGGGAACGCCCAGGTCGGTCCCTGTGTTCGGCAGGGTGCCGAAGGTCCCTGTATCTCCCAGATCATAGGTCTTGGATGCTCCTGCAGGAAGCGATTGGTTGGTGAGGGTCTTCACCACGTTGCCGGTGCCCCGGGCGATGACCTCGATCTTGATATCGTTGGCGTCTGTTCCGCCCGCGTTCTGGATGGAGAACTGGCTCGTCTGGCCGGCGAAGTTCTGGAGGGCCAGCGCGATGAGCACCGAGCGCCCCGGCGACGCATTGCTGTAGATGCCGGCTCCGCCGGTATCCGCCCAGTCGGTGCGGGCAATGGCCGCCACGGGCTGCTGTGCGCTCACGACCATGGAGTAGGAGCCCGCCCCCACGTTGTTCAAACTGGGCAGATAGAAGTTCGTGGCGCTCTCGGGATCGATCGTCACAGGCGCCAGGGCAATCGGAGCGCCCCCGCTCTGGGGATAGAGCTGTACCGTGATCGTGTTGGCGCTCGTCGACAGGTTCTGTACCTGGACGCCGGATACACCTCCGCCTTGGATGCCTGCCAGCACGGGTGAGGCTGCCAGCACGGCCACCAGAAGAGCTGCCATCAGCACCCATTTGTTTTTCCCTGCTCGAACAGTCACAATTCCATCTCCTTTCCTGTTGTCTGGATGGAACCCGCGTCGGTAGTTCCGCCATACCCATGTTACCCAGATCGGCCGGGATGTCGATACTCCATCGGAGGTATTTCAACGGCTCCGTAGCTCTACCTCCTGGGAAGTACTGAACGAGATCTCCCTGTGCGTCCGGACAAGGCGGTCACTTCGATGCGATCCGATCGAGCTCAATCGCTTTCCGGGGTCGCTCCGCCCAGGAAATTGAGCTGGGAGCTGGCGCGCAACATGAGTTCACCGTGTTGGCGCGGGTTGCCCACCCGGAGGATGGCCTCCATGTCGGCTCGGGCCTGCTCCACCTGTCCCAACCCCAATGCCAGAAAGCCACGTTCCCAGTAGTACTGTGGTTCCTCCGGATCCAGTTCGATGGCCTGGGTCAGGTAGGCCATGGCCTCCTCCGCGTTGCCCTGTTGAAGGGCGATCATCCCCATCAGAAAGGCCGCCCGGGAGCTCCCCGGATCGAGCTCCTCAAGCACTTTTGTCGCGTGGAGCTGTGCCTCGGCGGTGTCCCCCTGTTCCAGGTACAGGCTGGCCAATACGAGGTGAACCTCTGGGTTGTCGGGGTCCATCTCGATGGCTGTGCGGCAGTCGTCAAGTGCCTGTTGGTGTTTGAGGAGATAGCGAAGTGCATTGCAGCGGCCGACCAGGAGTTCGGGCGATGAGCCGTACATCAAGGCCGTGGTATATTCCTGGACGGCCTCCTCATATCGACGCCAGGCCACATAGACAGCCGCTCGGCCTCCATGTGCTCGGGCGAGGTCGACGCCTTGGGCGATCGCTCGGTCAAACAGAGCCATGGCCTCCTCGTACCGCCCCTCCTGGTACAGGCCAAGGCCGGTATCCACATCCTCGGAGCGGATCCCCACCGATGCACTCAGAGGGCTCAGAGGGGATACGGTGGGGGTATCTGGAGCCGTGGGGGACGTTGTCTGGTTGACAGGGGGTTCGTCGGGCGGTTGATCGCGTCCCCCACAATATGTCAACATCAGGGCTGCCGCCGCCAGGGTGACGAGCAACAGCGCGCGTTGGACAGTTCTTCCGCCGAGTTTGGGTATCATCTCCAGTTCCCCCTTGTGGGTTCCTTGGCCTGCTCCTCTCTTGAGAACAGGGTGTGAAGGACAATGTAGCGGCTGTGGTTCGGGAAACATCAGGGCTTTGGAACACAGAGGAACACAAACTGCCCGGCGAGGTTCACCGGCAACAGAGGGGACAGCAACATGCGTGTGGTTCGAATGGGCCGAAACCAATAACGTCTGACATCTTGCCAGGTTCTTGGAAAGGCATGTTCGTGCTCGTATCCCCGCACTTCCACCACCTGGAGGCCATTGGACTCGAGAAGCTGCTCCCATTGCCTCCGGGTCCCGTAGCGCTGCAGTGGCTGACCATCGTCGTCCACATCGCCCGTGCGCCAGGCAACCTGGACGTTCCAGAACAGCCCAAAGGTATTGGGAACCGTGATGCACGCGCGTCCCGAGGGGCGCAACACCCTGGCCATCTCCCGGACTCCTTGGGCCATGTCCTGGAGATGTTCCAGGCTACCTAGATTGGTTACCGCATCGAAGGAGTTATCGGGAAAGGGGAGGGCATGGGCGTCGGCACATACGATATGCCCGGGGCTTCTTCCAGATGCGAGCCGGCACGCAACGCCCGAGAAGTCAAGACCGTAGGCCTGGATACCGCGCTCGAGTGCCAATTGTACCATCTGACCCCGGCCGGTAGATACGTCCAACAGTCGTTCGCCAGGGGCGATCCTCAACAGCTCCTGGATCCACAGGAAGAACGAGTCCATCTGGCGGATCGCGGTTCCCCGGTATATCGCATCATAGACAGGCTGGGTCTCGGAGGTGTGTCTGATCTCGATCATCGTTCCTTCTCTGCGGAGTTCCTCGATGTTGTCGTCGCGCCATGGCCAACGACCTGTCTGGTTCGGCACGGGGCGGAGCGTCTGTCATCAACCTCAGGGGATCGCAGGGAAGTCCCCTGTACCCCCGGGGATGCTCTCGGATCGTCCCAGGGTATATCCATTTCGATTGTTCAATTATAGCCCATGGCTCGTTAGAACGTGCATTCTGTCTCGGCGGTGGACGGCGCGTGTGGCTGGAGGAGCTACGCCTTAGCCTTTTAGGTTCGAGGCCTTTCTCCATGGGCTGAGACTTACGCCGGCGGCTCCTCCAACCAGGAGCTCTATCCCGGTCACTGTGATGCGCCACACTAGGACCAGGAGAGCGGCCATCGGAGGGGAGATGGCCTGGCTGAGAACCAGATAGACCACCCCATCCTTGAGTCCCAGGTCGGCAGGCAGCCATACCAGGAGAGGGCCCAGGGCGATCGATAGGCCGAATGCAGCCATCAGAGGGACAAACAGTCCATTGGCTATGGAAGGGTCCAGTGCCTTCAGCAAGGCAAACACCACCCCCGTCGCACATCCGATGACGATCATCTCGCCCACAGTCCAGCTCAACAGGATACCCCATGAGGGCCGGTTGTCGGTACCGGGTCTGTTCAGCCAAGGGATGAGGGACCGATGCGATCTCCCCAGCAGGACGAGCCCAAGGCCGAGCGCCATGATCCCGGACACTGCCCAGGCAATCTCCGCCAGTGGAATGTGCGGGAGCCAGGAGAGCCCGGAGACGGAGCGATCGATACCGGCCAACAGGCCAAAGCCGAAACTGAGCAGCCCAGCCAACGTCAATGCAACCAGCTCCCAGAAAAGACCCCGCACGATCTTCTGTCGGACGAATCCCGCACGGTGGTAGAGAACGATACGGCCCACGGCATACCAAGCGGTGCCGGGAAGTTTCCGAGCGATGGCGGACAGGACAAAGACTCGGAAATCGAAGGAATAGGTGGACTGGATGCCCAAATGGGCCAGGATGCGGTGCCATACCTGGGCTGCGATGGCCATCCCGGTGACCTGGAACCCGACAGCCAGGCCGATGTATCCCCAAGCCAACCGTGGTGGATCGAGCCACAATTGGAGCAACCCCTCATAGGCCCGGATGGTGAGAAATCCGAGAACGGCCAGGGCAAGACCCGCAGCCAACCCCAGGCGAAGTTTATGCGCCACTTTGCTCCATGTCCCCGTTTCCGCTTCTCAAGTTCGTGGAGCCCCTCCAGCACTTCCAGGGTCCCCAAGGCGCTGTGGAGGATCCTGGCCTCTGCGATCGCGCGTCCAACCCAGGCTCCAGAGTATTCCTCCGAACAGCCCTCGGGTATAGGCCATCCCGTGTTGTGCCTGTCCTTGAGCCAGCGCGACGGCTATCGTTC
Source organism: Caldilineaceae bacterium (assembly GCA_026989655.1). Classification (GTDB taxonomy): domain Bacteria; phylum Chloroflexota; class Anaerolineae; order Caldilineales; family Caldilineaceae; genus JALSIX01. The sequence goes on along the minus strand of JALSIX010000114.1, from coordinate 5,338 downwards.
GGGCCCAGCGGGCCGCCTCGAGAGCTAGAACGGGAAACCATCGCAGGCCACGGATGTGTTTGGAGAAGAAGATGAACCGGCTGTGCGCGTAGAGATAGGTCCGCAATGCTGGCGTGGTCTCTGTAGAACTGGAGACCCGATGCCAGATGAGCGACGCCGGGCAGAACCAGCTCTCAAATCCGGCTGCCCGGGCTCGGATGCAGAAATCGATGTCCTCCTGATAGAAGAAGAAGTCCTCGTCGAAGAGACCGATGGTCTCAAAGACCTCACGACGGACCAACATGCAGCAGCCTGTGACGAAGTCCACGGAGCGTGTCCGATCGTATTGGCCTCGGTCCTCCTCACCCAATCCCTCCATCCCTCCCAAGAGCCTCGGATAGCGGAAGCGCCCACCAGCATACCACAAGCGGTTGGGGGGATCTAGATAGCGGATCTTGGGAGAGACGATCCCCGCTGTAGGGACCCGGGCCAGTAAGTCGACCATCGGGTCAAGAAACCCCGGGGGCAGTACTACATCGCTGTTCAGCACCAAGATGGCTGGATGCCCTTCTTCCAACAGCCACTGGATGCCCGCATTGACACCCGCGGCAAACCCCCTATTGCGCGGGTGGACGATCAGGTGAATGTCCGGCTCCTCCTGTAACCGGGCCACTGATCCATCCTGTGAGCCGTTATCCACTACCACCACCTGGCTTCCAGGTATCTGTGCAAGGATTGGACGCAGTTGAGAGACACATTGGATGGTATCGGTCGAATTGTTCCAGTTGAGCAGCACCACACCAAGTTTATCCATGGTCCCTGCCTGTTCGTTGCCCTGGCCGTACGTGGATGTTCTGGAGCTGCAGCGGTCGGCATACTCCGGCAAGGCATCCATTGGGCTCGGCCCTCCAGGTTCCATCCGGGATATCCCTTGTCTGGAGGGGGGATGGAGGCCGCAGTCGGAGAGGCCCGTGGACAACTTTACGGGGGCTGGGGCACTCCGTGGTCAGCAAGGGCACGACGACGGACACCGTGGACAATCCCATGGGAAAGGGCCAGATCCAATACGATCATGCCCCAGGGGATCCGCCAGTCCTTTCGGGGCGAAGCCGTATCTCTCCAGGCAAAGTGAAGGGGAGCTCGGACCAACACCCGAGCAAGACCGTAGAGCTCCAAAAGGAAGGGCACGCGCGCCAGACGATATCCCCACTGTAGGCGCCAGTCCGGCCCGCGGAGCGCCCGTCTTGTGGCCACGGCAGTGCCGTATCGATACAGATGTTCCCAGGCGGAACGGAGATCTCGACGGCTATGGCAATGGATCACAGTTGCTGTGGGCACAAACAGGAGCCCTTCACCCCGCTCGCTCAAACGTTCACAGAGGTCCCAATCCTCCCCAGCCGCTTGGGCAAAGGCCGTGTCGAACCCGCCCAGGGCATGGAAGAGATCGCGTCGCATGCAGAGGTTGAGCGAGGCACCGTAGGGAACCCACTGGGGCACACCGCGAGTGCGGGTCAGTTCACGAAAGGCCAGGAGATGGTCGCACAATGCCCAGTAAGAGGTATCTTCTGGCACCGTCACACTGCCACAGAGGGCACGGGCCCCATATCTCTCGGCATGTTCCATCAACCGTTCTAGCCAGTCCGGCATGGGCAGGCAGTCAGAGTCGAGGAAACACAGCCATGGCGCCGAGCTCAACTGGGCCCCTACGTTCCTGTTGTGGGCCGGAGAAGGCCGATCCATGACTTCGATGTAGCGGACTTTGGGACGTGTACGCCACGGCCCGGGAGGTTGACGGCCCACCACTACGATCTCGGCAATGGAAGGCCAGGAACTCTGGGCCATGAGCCCATCCACGGTGGCCTCCAGCGAGGTGGCATGATAGGTGGGGATCACGATCGAGACGGTGCCCATGGGGTGCTCGGCATTCTCAAGGTTCACAGACCAGGGTTCCCAGTCCTTTAGGCCCCCGGCTGGGATCGACATAACACCACTGTAGCTCCGACCATGTGGGATCGAGGTTATAGTCCCGATATCGCTCAGGAGGCCGTTCCCAGGTCCACCACCAGAACGCCTCCAGGCCGTACAGCCTAGGCGTGTCGGGTTTTACCTCGCGGGACCAGTAGATCTCGTGGGCCCATTTGCGGTATATGGCTTCTCCATCCACATCCTGGATGCGCTCGTAATATTGGTTTTCGGCTTTGACGACGAATCGCTGCGTGGCCGTGTCGAACTCTTTCGCGAGCATTCGGGTGAAGACCCGCCATCGTTTGGCCTGGCGTAGGTTTTCGACGGTATACAGGTAGTTGTTGAAGGTCAGGGCGCAGACCTCGGGGCTGATGTTCCAGAGCCCGGGCTGGCTGGGCAGACGAAATGCGAGCGGTGCTCGCAATTGAGGATTTTGAAGGGTAGCCGAGGAGAAATTCTGGCGGATGTCGTTGGTCTCACATCTTTCGTCGAACACCGCAGGGGGATAGTAGGCCTCCCAGTGTACAGGTTTGGGTGACAGAGATCCCCACCCTCCTCGTGCCCAGTTGTACAGTTCGGTCTCGTCCTTCCCCATGGAGAGCAGTTCGATGTAGATCTGCCAGTTGGTACAGTCCGTGTAGGTGTCCGGGTTGGTCTGGGGTTCACAGTGATAATGGTAGTAGTAGGTCAGTGGCCTGCCCCGATAGGTGGTTGGAAGGCCTGGAGGGGGGGCACCCGGTTCATCGGGATCCATGTAGAGCCAGGTCGATTGGCCAAACAGCCAGCGGTTCGGGCCCTCCCAACGGTCGTATGTCCTCTGGGAGCGACCCCTTTGGAGGTCGCTCTGTTGGCCTCGGTCGATGGGGTAGTATGCTCGCCAGGATTCGAAATCCGCGTCGGTCAAGTTGTTCGGCGCATCCAGCACCGAGCCCAGCATCCCCAACGACAGAGCCTCCTGGTATGGTGGACGGATCGCCATGGGCACCTGCTCAAATCGGAGCAGCACGTTTTCGTGGATGAAGAGATCTTCCCGTGCGGCCTTGGTCACCTGGGTAAGTTCGTCCCGTAGCGCCTTGACCTCCCCGGGATCTGAAAATGTGAAGACCCAGATGAGACACGGTTCGCATGGAGCGCCGGGCCTGAAGATGGCCCCTTCGTTTCCCCGCGCCTCAATGCCCTCCATGCCAGACGTGGAGACGGGGATGGGGTCGAGTACGTCCAGGCCAAATCCTCGGAACAAGGTCAGCACCTGCCAGGCGTTCCACAGGGAGAATCCGGGGGTGTTGGGCCGGTCTGCACGGGTGTAAAGAGCGGCTACAGCGGGGGCAGAGAGCGGGCCTCTGTACAGGGACAGCTCGTCGAACATACCGAGCATGTTGTCCGATTCGCCCTCCAGAGAGCCAACACGAAGCGGGCTTTGGCGTGTCAGAGAGAACGCATCTTTCCGGAGAAAGGCTGCTTGGGCCTCGCCCCACAGGGTCCCGTCCACAAAGAGCTGGACCTGTCCTGTGGGGCCGTCCACGGCAACCACAACATGGTGCCACTCGTTCAGGAGCACGCGGGCCTCTGTTCGCAGGAGCATCGACTCGGCGCCGTTGCTGGCATAGAAGGTGAGCCGGCTGTCCTCCTGCCCATCTGCCAGGTCGAGCGCCCACCCCCGTCCAGTGCTTGGATCGAAGCGGTTGACGATTCGGCAGAAGCCACACCGGGCAGTGGTCGGATAAAACCAGAAGCCGAGCGAGAAACCCGTATCGGCGAACTCCGCGGCCACCTCCTCTCGAACGGAGATGGCAATGCCGTTTTGCGGGCCACCGAAGCGCAGGGCCGTTCCTGAACGGCCCCATATCCCTGCCATTGGACAATCCTGGAGCTTGCAGGTACCATAGAGTTCAAGCCCAGTGGAGTCGGTGAACACAGTGGTGCCTGGCGGTTCATTGAAGGCAAAGTGGGCGATTTTCTGTGCATCGACGACGGGAATATGGTCCTGTCGTACGACGAGCGGGAGAAAGACAAGGGTATGGGCCCCACCCAGGCCGTTGGATCCATGGGCTTTGAGCCAGGGGAGGGCTGCTGTGGCTGTTTTGGGTGGGGTTTCCCTGCTCCCAAGGCCCAGGACGATCGCCAGGAGGGCGACGGGGACGAGGATCGAACGTGTCGCCATGGCCGGCTCCTCCCGAGAGGTTTCTCAAGGTGTCGCTTGTTGGGCATGCACGCTGCCTGACACCAATGGGCGGTGCATCGAGAACCGCGTGCCAAGCGGGTCGGCCTGAGCAACGGGCGTACCCAATCTCCCCTGTTCCATCTACAGTATACCTGGGCACATTCTCGGAGCTGAAATGTGGATGAAGACGAAGGGCGCGAGGACATACATGTCGGCGGACGCATTGGTTCGTGCCTCCCAGCCATCGCAGATGGTCTTGAACGAGGTCTTGGACGAGATCTACCGTACCGGCCATGTGTGGGACCAACAGGGCAACCGCTTTCCTGCATTCCCTACCTCCATCCATCGCCAAGAGGGGGAAGTGCTGTACCGGATCGTCTCGGATCTCCCTCCCTCTCGTACTTTGGAGATCGGGCTGGCCTATGGGCTTTCCTCGCTGTTCATCTGCCAGGCCCACGCTGAGCACGGCGCGCGCGACGACCGGGATTCCTGTCGCCATACCGCTATCGACCCCTTTCAGCAGAGCTACTGGAAGGACATCGGTCTTCTCAATCTCGAGCGGGCAGGCTATCGGGACATGGTGCGTTTCTTTGAGGAACCCTCTCACATGGTCCTGCCTCGCCTTCTCCAAGCGGAGGAGTCCTACGACGTTGTCTTCATCGATGGGGCTCATCTCTTTGACTACGTGCTACTCGATTTCTACTATACCGACCGGTTGGTAAGGTCTGGCGGATTGGTCATACTCCACGATGTCAAGATGCCCTCTGTTCGCAAACTCTTGGCTTTCATCCTGCGCAATCTAGGGACCTACCGTCTGGAGTCCCGGTATTTTCTAAGGGCGGTCCCTCCTTGGAAGAGGTTTACCAGTACCCTTCGGGCTTTGCTCCAGAGCCCCACCGAGATCCACACCTGGAGTCTGCCTTGGAGCCAGGGTTTCGCCGATCTCTTCTCCCGCAACTTCTGTGTGCTGCGGAAGGTGAATGAGGACAGCCGTCCCTGGCACCACTATCGCGCGTTCTAGGCCATGGGCTTTCTTGCCTTTCATCGGCCCCATGGCCGCGCGCCCATAGATACACGCGAGCAACACAGCAACACATAGCCGGACGGGGCCACCCCGTCCGGCTTCGTCGTCCTCGGTTGTTCTCTGGGAATGGGGCAGAGAGCCTCACCCCGCTCAGATGAACAGCAGCTGCGCGTCCTCGGTCATCTCCAGGAACTCCATCGCGCCCACGC
>JALSIX010000113.1 GCA_026989655.1 Caldilineaceae bacterium | reverse complement strand
ACCACCGGCTGGCCATGGCCCTGGCCGTGGCCGGCCTCATCGCCAAAGGGGTGACCACCGTGCTCAACGCCCACGTGACCCAGGACAGCTTTCCCGGGTTCGAGGCCACCCTCCAGGCCCTGGGGGCCCGGGTGGAGGAGGTGACCCAGGACACGAACGCCTCGGCCCGGGTCACGGAGGAGACGGAGGCCCTGGACCATGGCACCTGAAGAAGTCGAGCCCACTCCCTCCCCTAGGAGGCCCCCAATGCACGCAGAGGATGGGTGGATCCGCCAGTTGGACATCACCGGCCACACCCGACTGGTGGGCATCCTGGGCTGGCCGGTGGCACACAGCATCAGCCCGGCCATGCACAACGCGGCCTTCACGGCCCTGGGGATGGACTGGCGCTATGTGCCCCTGCCCGTCCCCCCAGATCGGGTGCCGGAGGCCGTCCGGGGTCTGCGGGCCCTGGGCTTCCGGGGCGCCAACGTCACGGTCCCCCACAAGCAGGCGGTCATGCCCTACCTGGACCGTTGGGAGCCGGCCGCGGCGGCCATCGGCGCGGTGAACACCATCGTGGTCCAGGAGGACGGCGAGCTGGTGGGCGACAACACGGACGCGGCCGGCTTCGTGGCCGACCTGGAGGAACAGGGGGTGGACCTGTCCACGGTGGAGACAGCCCTGGTGCTGGGCGCGGGGGGCGCGGCCCGGGCCGTGGTCTACGGCCTGGCCCAGGCCGGTGTCCAGCGGATCGTGGTCCTCAACCGAACCCGAACCCGGGCCCAGGCCCTGCTCCAGGACATGGCTGCCCACTTCCCGGATCGCACCCTGGAGGCCGGGCACCTGCCCCAGGACGTGGGCCGCTTCGCAGGCCAGGCCCAGCTCATCGTCCACTGCACCACCCTGGGCATGCACCCCCGGGTGGACGGCCTGCCCTGGGACGAGGAGGTGGAGTTCGCCCCCCACCAGACAGTGTACGACCTGGTCTATACCCCGTCCGCCACCCGGCTGCTCCAGTTGGCCACGGCAGACGGGGCCCGAGCCCTCAACGGCCTGGGCATGTTGGTCCACCAGGGGGCCATCGCCTTCCGCCACTGGACCGGCGAGGCCCCTCCTCTGGAGGTGATGCGCCGGGCCGTGCAGATCGGGCTGGATCGATGACCTGTGCCCTCTGTGACAGAGGCCTTTGTGCCGGAGAAGACCGGGCCCCCGCGAGCCCCGGCCTTCTCCTCCTTCCACGGTTGCGAGGTTCGCCATGACCCAAGCCACAGCATCCCCTCCCTCCTTGGGCTCCGTGCCCGATGAACACGGCCGCTTCGGCCCCTACGGCGGCCGTTACGTGCCCGAGACCCTGATCCCGGCCCTGGAGGAGCTGGAGGCAGCCTACCTGGAGGCCCGGAACGATCGGGCCTTCCAGGCCGAGCTGGCCCACCTCCTCCGCACCTACGTGGGGCGGCCCACCCCCCTCACCTATGCCCGCCGCCTCAGCGAGCACCTGGGCGGGGCCCGCATCTACCTGAAGCGGGAGGACCTGGCCCACTCGGGCGCGCACAAGATCAACAACGCCCTGGGCCAGGCCCTGCTGGTCAAGCGGAAGATGGGCAAACAGCGCATCGTCGCGGAGACCGGCGCAGGCCAACACGGGGTGGCCACCGCCACCGCGGCCGCGCTCCTGGGCCTGGAATGTGTGGTCTACATGGGCACCGTGGACATGGAACGGCAGCGGCCGAACGTCTTCCGCATGCGGCTGCTGGGCACCCAGGTCCGGGGCGTGGACAGCGGCTCCAGGACCCTGAAGGACGCGATCAACGAGGCCATCCGCGACTGGGTGACCCACGTGCGGACCACCCACTACCTGCTGGGCAGTGCCCTAGGTCCCCACCCCTACCCGGCCATGGTCCGGGACTTCCAGGCGGTCATCGGCCGGGAGGCCCGGGCCCAGATGCTGGACCCCCAGACGGGCCCCGGCCGCCTGCCGGACGTCATCGTGGCCTGTGTGGGCGGTGGCAGCAACGCCATCGGCATCTTCCACCCCTTCCTGGAGGACCGAGCGGTGCGCCTCATCGGGGTGGAGGCCGGTGGCCTGGGCATCGAGAGCGGCCAGCACGCGGCCCGTTTCGGGGATCCCAGGCTGGGGCGGCTGGGCGTGCTCCACGGCACCAAGAGCTATGTGCTCCAGAATCCGGACGGCCAGATCGCTCTCACCCACAGCATTTCCGCAGGGCTGGACTACGCCAGCGTGGGGCCGGAACACGCCTGGCTGCGAGACCTGGGCCGGGCCGAGTACACCTACTGCACCGACGACCAGGCCCTGGAGGGGTTCCAGCTCCTCTGTCGCTTCGAGGGCATCATCCCCGCGCTGGAGAGCGCCCACGCGGTAGGCCATGTGCTGGAGCTGGCCCCCCAGATGGGACCGGACGAGGTCATCCTCATCAACCTCAGCGGCCGCGGGGACAAGGACCTGGACACGGTGATGGCCGCCCTGGGCGAAGATCTGGGGGAAGGAGGCAACCCATGAGGGGCGTGGAACGGATCCAGGAAGCCTTTGCCCGGGCCCGGGCCGCAGGCCGCGCGGCCTTCATGCCCTACCACGCCATGGGATATCCGGATCGGGAGAGCTCCCTGGCGGTGATCCACACCCTGGCCCAGGTGGGCGCGGATCTCTTCGAGATCGGCATCCCCTTCAGCGACCCCCTGGCCGACGGCCCCACCATCCAGGCCGCGACCCACCAGGCCCTGAGCCAGGGTACCACCGTGGCAGACTGCCTGGCCATGGTGCGGGAGCTCCGAACAGCCGGGATCGCCCAGCCCTTCTGCGCCATGAGCTACTACAACCCCATCCTGGCCTACGGCGAGGAGCGTTTCGTGGCCGACGCCCGGGATGCGGGCATCGACGGCCTCATCGTCCCGGATCTGCCGCCCGGCGAGTCGCCCGAGCTGGAGACCGCCTGCCGGGAGGCCGGCCTGGGCCTCATCTTCCTGCTGGCCCCCACCAGCACCCCAGAGCGGATCCGCACCGTGGTGGCCCACGCCACCGGCTTCGTCTACCTGGTCAGCGTCACGGGCATCACCGGTGCCCGGGATCGGCTGCCCCCCGACCTGGTGGCCTTCGTGGAACGGGTGCGGCGTTTCACGGAGCTGCCCCTGGCCGTGGGCTTCGGCATCGCCAACCGGGAACAGGCTGCCCAGGTCGCGGCCGTTGCCGACGGCGTCATCGTGGGCTCCGCGCTGGTGAAGGCCGCGGCCCAAGGGCTGGATGCAGTCCGCGAGCTGGGCCGAGAGCTGGTGACAGGTACCCAGGTCCCCTTTTCGACATAAGTATATCGGCGCAAATAAGCCATTTGCCACATTGCCTGGGCTGGAGGGGGTCGGTACCATGGAATCTGGTCCCACGGGTGGGCTCTGCCCTGCCCGTGCACCGAACGCGAGACCGTGTCGATCCAGCTCGCCGCACCGTTGTACGGGAATCGACCATGACCGTCCCTCACTCCTTGTTGCCGGAGAGCCCCGTGGCCAAGGCCAAAGCCGCCACCCGCATCCTGGTGGTCGACGATGAACCCCTGCTCTGTCGCATGTTGGCATCCATCCTCCAACGCACCGGCTATCAGGTGGAGACCGCGTACAACGGCGCGGAGGCCGTGGCCGCGGTCAAGCGCTTTCGCCCCCATCTCATCACCCTGGACGTGATGATGCCCGGCATGTCGGGCATCGAGGTGGCCCAGACCCTCCGGGCCGACCAGGAGACGGCCACCATCCCCATCATCTTCATCACCGCCCTGGATCGCAGCGTCTCCCAGGACCTCCAACGCATCCTCAACGCCGACCGATACACCTACCACATGGACAAACCCTTCAACCGTCAGCAGCTCCTGATCCAGGTGGAGACGGCCCTGGAGACCCGGACCCAGGGGCAGGAGAGCTGAGGACCGTCCGCGGCCCGGCGGAGATGGGGTCCTCTCCACCCATGCCGGGAGCCCCTCGCGCGGGGAGGCCATCGGCCTCCCCGAACCGGTCCATTGGGTTCGCCTGTCGAGGGAAGAGGGCTGGAGAGCCCTAGGCAGGCCCCAGGCCCGGACGCCCCGGCCCCCGTCGGGGCCCTTCCAGGACCGGGCGCAGTTTCAGCGCGAGCTGGAGCGCGAAGCGGGCCTCGGGATCGTCCAGGTCCAGCCGGGTGATGGCGCGGATCCGCTCCAGGCGGTAGGCCAGGGTGTTCCGGTGCACGTGCAGGCGGGCCGCGGTCTGGCTCACGTTGCCGTGGCAGGCGAAGAAGGCCTCCAAGGTCTCCACCAGATCGCCGTTGCGGGCCGCATCGTAGTCCAATAGGGGTTGCAAGGTCTTGCGGAAGAAGCGGAGCGCCTCGCCGCTGTGGCCCAGGCCGGTCAGGAGCTGGTAGAGCCCCAGGTCGCCGAAATAGCTCACCGAGGCCCCGCCCCAGGCCCGGCCCATGTGCCAGCTCTCCCGGGCCTGACGATAGCTGCGCAGCCATTCGCTGGGCCGGGTGGCCGGCCGACCGAGCGCGATCAGCACCTTTGCCTGGGGATCTTGGGCCTGAAGCCGGGAGGCCAGGGCCTGGGCCAGGGGCTTCAGATGGCGGGCGCTCTTCGGATGTTGGCTGGGCCAGAAGAGCAGGGTCCCCTCGTTCCGCTGGGTCATGGGGACGGCCACCCTGTGCTCCTCCGCGAAACGGTGGAGCACCTGGAGTCCGTCCCCCGTTCCCTGCACGTCCACCAGCCAGGCCGCGTGGGGACGGTCCAGCTCGTAGCCCAGGGCCCGCCCCCGCTGGATCCAGGCCTCCTCGTCCGCCACCGGGGTGGCCAGGAGCTCATCCAGGAAGGCCGCCTGCATCCGGGTCCGGACGGCGTCCACAGTGTGCTGGCGGCTCCACTCCAGGGCCGCCGCGTCCGCGGCCTGGTCCAGGGCGGCCATCTCCAACGGGTCCAAGGGCACCTGGCTGGGGACCTCGGGCCGCAACAACAGACAGTAGCCCACCCGCCGCCCCTCCACCCACACCGGCCGCAGGGCGCCGGCCAGCTCCTTTCCCCGCCGCTGGAGGGAGATCAGGGCCGCCTCCGGGGTTCCGGCCTCCAGGCCGGCCACCAGGCTGTGGAGCGCGGTCCGGTTGGGCAAGGCCTCCAACCAGGCAGAGGCGACCCGGCCCGGACCCGATCCAGGGGAAGCGGCCAGGCCGGCATAGGCCTGAGGACGGCCATGCTCGTCCAGGAAGATCAGGGGTTGCTGGATGAACGCGTGGATCCGCTCGGCCATGGCGGCCAGGCCCCTGCCGTCCAGCCCCAGGCGGGTCAGGTCCCGTTGGAGCTCGGCTACCCGGCCGGCCACGTACCCCTGGCGGTCCACGATGTAGCGGATCACGTCCCGCTCCACCTGGACCAGGCTGCTCTCCTCGGGCAGGCGGAAGAGGGGCAGGCCGGCGTGGGTCGCGGCCTCCAGGGCCCTGGAGGCCACCCGGCCGCGGACGGCCAGCCCGGCCGCGCCGGCCCGACGCAACAGCTCCACCACCCGCTCCAGCCGTTCCCGGGGATCCAACTGGCGCAGGTCCTGCATGTCCACCAGGGCCAGCTCATCGCCGGTCAGGCGGGGAAAGGCCGGCGGGCTGGGCCGCATGGAGACCGCCCAGCTCACCGGCCGCTGCAACAGGTGCTCCCCCCACACCAGCCGGGTCTCCCGGGGCAGGACCAGACGGTAGATCTCCTGCAGGGAGGCGCCGTTGCGGTAGGAGAGGCTCATGGGCTTCGGTCCAGGCGCGTGGCCAAGGCGTGGACAAACCGACACGCCCGGTCCAGCGCGCCCATCTCCAGCTTGTCCAGGGTATCGGCCATGGAATGCCAGTAGGCCGCGTCCTGGCCGGGCACCAGACAGTTCAGGGTGATGGTGTCGTATCCGGCCTTGTGGATGACAACCGACTCGCCGTAGGCACCACCACGGTGGGGCACCGCGGGGAGGTCCGGCTCCTCTCGGGCCACCTGTTCCGCCAGGGCCCGCAGGCGAGGCGAGTAGCGATGCCGCCGGATCAGGCCCTCCTCCACCAGATAGCCCACCACCGAACCCACGCCCACCAGCTCCAGGTCGATGAAGTCCGTGGAGAGCCGGTCCAGCTCCGCCCAGTGCCGGCGCAGGAAGTGGCGGATGCCGTAGCAGCCCACCTCCTCGCAGCCGGTGAAGAGACACCAGACCTCCGTGTGGCGAAGGGGATGGGCGAGAAAGTGCTCCGCCAGGGCCAGGAGACAGCCCACCGCTGCCGCGTTGTCGTTGGCTCCCGGGGAAAAGGGGCTGCGGTCCGCGTCCACGGCCAAGGCCAGGGTCACGGCCTGGGGCAGGGCGAGAAGGCCGGCCACGCTCCGGGGCACCGGCCCTCGGGGCCCCCGGGCCCAGCAGAGCAGGGTGCTTGCCGCCAGACTGAGGAAGCCGCCGGTCACCAGCCGGCCGAACCAGGCCGTGCGCGTCGGGGTCTGGAAGAGCCAAGGGCTGCGGTGGGTGTCCAGATGGGCCAGGATCACCAGCCGCCGGCGGGGTATGGCCGCCGTGGCAGGGATCCGGATCCACACGTTCTGGCTGGCCCCCTGGGGCAGGGCCTGACCCAGCCAGGTTTCCTCCAGATCGCTCTCCCGGAAGCCCCACCACAGGGCCAGGCCTGCCAGGGCAGCGGCCGTCCACCGGGCTGCCGGGGAGGTCCGGGTGGCCAGGCCGTTGGCCAGGAGGCCCATGGCCGTCGCCACCCCGAAGGGACGCCAGGCTGAGGTGGGCGCCCGGAACCGTTCCCAGTGGACCTCCGGCGGATCCCACCCGCTCACCTGCCGGTGGACGTACTCGGCCGCGGCCCGCTCCTGGGGGGTGGTGCTGCCCCGAGGGCCGATCTCCTCAAGCAACCAGCGGGCGTGTGCGTACGCCCGCTGGCCCCAGTCCACTCGGTTGGGCTCGGTCATGCTCCGTGGGCCGGAGAGCTCATCGCCCCATGCCGATGGCAACCGCCGCGCCCCACACCCCCCAGAAGACCATGGCGCCCGGGGTCAACCACCCGTAGGGATCCTGGCCCAGGGTGGGGGCCACCACCACCAACACCGCGACCACGCCCAACACCAGGCCGATCAGGCTCCAGAGGAACAGCCGCCCCAGGGAGAACGCCTGCACCATGGCCCCCACCACGATGGGCCACAGGATCATGGACAGGATGCCCAACAGCGGCACCATGATGGGCGCGGCCCCGGGCATGAAGAGCGCGGCCAGAAAGAGAACGTTGCCGATGAGGCCCGCTACGACCGGCCGCCAGCTCCTGCCGAAGGCCCCTCGGGCGAGATCGAAGCCCACAACAGGCGCCGCGCCCAACAGCAGCCCCAGGAGGGCCGGCAGGACAGGGGTGTTGACGAGGGAGACCAGCAGGGCGGCCACGATGGCCGTCGCGACCCCCGCGAACAGGGCCACCTTCCACTTCCGGGTGGAGGTCTCCATGGCTGTGGTGGCGGTCAACAGGATCATGCCTTCGCTCCTCTTGATGGATGTGGGCCCTTGGTGGAATGTCCGGACAGCTCGGAGGAATGGGGGCCGATCCGCCCAGGGCCATCAGGAACCTCCGGGAAGCCGATCCCATTCGCCCAGGCTCCAGCCCCCCACGTCCAGATACAGCCGGGGTTCCCGATGTCGGGCCAGGATCAGGACCAGCCCACCGTCCTCGGTGGAGGCGATCTCGTCCAGCCAGATGCCCTGGGTCACCAGATCTGCCCCTATTGTACCAAGTTGATCCAGCCCGCGCAAGGGGAGCTCTGAGGGATGGCGGTGCACGTGCACCCCGTACAGCTCCAGGCAGGTGCGGTTCTCCAGGTAGAGGTCCATGTCGAAGACCGCCCGCTCCTCCCCGGGAACCCGGCCCCCCTCGGGGTCGGCCAAGGAGGTCTCCCAGAGGACCAGGCTGACCACTCGTCGCCCCTCCACCTGCTCCACCAGCTCCTGATACCGCTCCTCGGTCAACTCCGTGTGGAGTTCCGGGTCCGTGGGAGGATCCGCGTGGGCTGTCATGGGGCACGCTCCGGGCCGGTGAGGATCATGCGGGTGGGCACGGTGATGGGCTGTTCGTACCACTGGCCCGCGGCCCAGAAGTGGCTGAACTTGACCGGCAGGCCCTGGTCGATGAAGGCGTTCGGCCCGTTCATCAGGTGGAAGTGCAGGTGGGGCCCAGGGCTGTTGCCGCTGTTGCCCACCCGACCGATGAGCGTCCCCCGGCGTACCGTCTCGCCCACAGCCACCTGGACGCTGGCCTGCTGCAGGTGGCCGTAGAAGCTGAACTCGTCGTTGCCGTGGGCGATGACCACTGCATTGCCCAGGGCCCGACGCCAGTCCCCCCGGAGGATGAGCTGGTCGGGGACCGCGCCGGGGGCCATGTCGGGCATGTCGTAGCAGATGTAGGCCACCTTGCCCCCGGCCGCCGCGTAGACCGGCTGGTCCCAGCTATAGTGGTCGGAAAGAGCCCGGCCATCCCCCCGGTAGATCTGGTTGTCCGGCCCCAGCTTCACGAAGTCGTACGCGAAGGGCTGGCTCACCACCTCGGTCTTGTGGAGGTCGCTCCAGTCCCCAGCCTGGATGGCCCACCAGGTACCGACCAGGGGGAAGTGGAGGTCCGTCCTCTGGTCGAAATAGTGGACAGCCACCTGCACCATCCCCTGAACGGATTCACCCTCCTCAGGACCCTCCGCCTTTCGGGCCACTGCCGTGATCTGCATGTGGGTCAGCCGGCGGTACGCGTGGAGGAGGAACTGGAGGCTGCGCAGCCCCAGCCCCATGCCCGGCTCGATGCGGAGGTCCTCCTCTCCGATGCGCGCGCGGATCACGTCCTCGGGCCAGCGTTGCTCGAAGAGGAGCTGGTGGCCGTGGTAGCCCTGGAAGACCAGCCCCCGGAGCTCCAAGGGGACCTGGGTGGCCACCACGCCCACGTCCAGGGCCACCTCCTGCACCGGGCCGATGGTGGGAAAGGGCAGGTCGTCGTAGACCGCGGCCACCAGGTGCTGGGGCCGGATCTCGAACTTGAGCAAGGAGGAACCGTGGGTCTCCATGGGTATAGGGACGCTCCTGGTGGATGGTGGACGGATGGGCGGTTCGATGGCTGCCGGGAAGGGAACCTCCTGTCAGCGACCCTGGCGACGCTGGTGGCTCAGGGGCGTCCGCTGGGCCAGAAAGCCGTCGATCCAGGCCCGCTCCTCGGTCCGTTTCTCCCGCCCTCGGGGGTGCTCACCGCCGGGTACCCGATGGATCCGGGCCAACACCGTCAGGGCCTCCATGGGAGCCAACCGGAAGTAGCGCTCCTCGGTCTCCAGGCTGTCCAGCCGCTCCCAGCGGTCCACCCAATCGTTCAGGTACCAGGTGCCGCACAGACGACAGCGCCACACGCTCACCGTACGTTTGTCCCCCTCGGAGGTGGCCAGGGTCAGGGCCCCCCAGTTGGCCAATCGCCCCTGACAGGCAAAACAGGGCTCGGTCCCCGCGCCCACGCCGCTGCGCTCTGCCAGCCGCTCCCACCAGGAGGGGGCCTTCCCGGTGTCCTGCGGCCGAGACCGACGACGCCAACGGTCCCAAAGCCGTTGCCATCCCCGCCCAGGGGGATCCGGATCCGGGGCCGGGGAGGGAGCCGGCCGCTCCCCGGCGAGGCGCTCGGGGGGCCGACGCTCCGCCTCTGGGCACCAGTGGCTGCAGTCCAGGGCCAACAGGGACTGGCAGAGAAATTCGGTGGGAACGGGCTCGGCCATGGGATCTTCCCCCCGCCAGCTACAGAGGCCCACGGGCAGCCCATCCGGATGGTCCTGGTCGGGGGTCGGATGCCAGCGGCCGCACGTGCCACAGGTGAGGAGAGACCAGCCTGCCTCCTCCAGCCGAGCCACCAGGGCCGCCCGAAACCCGTCCGCCTGGGGAGTGTCCACCACACAGAGGGGCGTCTCTGCCCAATGGTTCGGGCCGGTGGCGCTCTGGAGGTGGACCGCCCAGCGGGGAGGAGCCTCGTGCCAGCGGATCTGGGCCCAGCGCACCGTGTCCCCTTCCCGGGACCGCAGCCGGATCTGTTGGTACACCCGGGTGCGGCTGCCGGGGTGGACGCCGGACATGGTCTCCAGGTTGAAGGGCTCCAGCGGATGGGCCCCGGTTCCCTCGGTCATGGCCCCGTCTCCTCCTGGATCAGTGTGACCGCTTCCACCACCGCCTGCTCGGGGGAGGCATCGCCGCCCAGCACCTTCAGCACCATGTCCCCCGCGTAGGTGTAGACCGCGACCATCTCCGGCCGGTTGGGCTCGGGCAGGGCCTGCTGGGCCTGGGCCAGGAAGCCCCGGACCAGGCGATCGGCGCCCACATCCGCCTCCACCTGGGCCGGGATCCGTCCCGAGGTCTGGGCCCACAGGCTCCCGCTCTCGGCAGAGCTCACGTGGCGGGCCAGGGCCAGGGCCCGGGCCGTCTGTGCCGGGGAGATGTTGGGGTTCAGGAAGACCCCGTCCGCGCTGAGCCAGGGCCGGGCAGGGCCCGCCGGCCCCGCGGGCAGGGGAGCCACGGCCAGGTCCGCCCCCAGAGCCTCTGTGAGCTCTGCCCGGCTCCAGGGCCCGTCCACGAAGAAGGCGAACTCTCCCTTCTTGAAGCGGTCGATGAGCATGCCGTAGTCCGGCGAGACAAAGATGCCCGGTGTCTCCTGGGCACGACGCAGCCATTCCAGGAACCGGGCCGCGCCGTCGCCCTGGTCCAACACCAGCCGGCCCTGGGCATCGAAGAAGGTGGCCCCGTACGCGGCGAAGCCCCAGGAGAGATGGTAGAGGTTGGCATACAGGCCGGCTCCCAGGCGAGGGTCCTCCCGCGCGTACGCGAGCAGCTCCTCGGTAGTGGCCGGCACCGGCCGGTCGCCCAGCAGCCGTCGATTCACGTAGAGGGCCACCAGCTCCACGTGGGTGGGCAGACCGTAGAGCCGGCCGTCGTAGCGGAGGTTCTCCACCGCGGCCGGGAGGTAGCCCTCCAGGACCTCCGGGGGCACCTGCTCGTCCAGGGGGGCCAGGACCTCCGCGGCCACCAGGTCCTCCAACCACCAGTTGGGCCCCAGCAGCAGATCCGGGCCACCGCCCGCGGAGACCGCGGAGGCGTACCCCTGGGCCAGGCGACTGTAGCCCACGAACAGGGTCTCCAAGGCCAGTTCCGGGTAGCGGTCCTGGAAGCCGGCCAGGATCTGGGCCAGCGCGTCCCCGTCCTGCCCGGCCCAGGAATGCCAGAGGGACAGGGTCCCGGCCATGGGGACCGGGGCCGTGGGTGTGGGAGCGGGAGGGGCCGGAGGCAGGGTGTCCGGGGAGACGGGCATCTGGGGGGAGGCCTTCTGGACCACGGGCTCGTCGGAGATGGGGCCGGCCACGGGAGCGGGGGTCGGCGTGGGCTCCGACCGAGCTCCCCGGCCACAGCCGGCCAACAGGGCCAGGGCCGCGACGACCAGGAAGGGCACCAGATTCCGGGTGGACAGCACGTGCACGGGACTCCTCCTTGCAGGCCGTCGGCAGGAGGGCTCATTCCTCCTGGTCGAGATGGGGCGCGTAGGCCAGCTCCAGAGCGGCCTGGGTCACCCGGGTGTAGATCTCCCGGAGCCGCTCGTAGATCTCCAGGCTCTGCCGGGAAAAGGGAGGGGCCCCCAGCCGACGCAGCAGGGCCAACTGGATGGGGGGCGGACCGATCCGATGGGCCAGCTCGTCCAGCTTACGGGCCTGGCCCCAGAACGCGTCCAGCTCCACGCTGAGGGGCACCGAGGGCGCCCGCCCGGCCAACGTGCCCAGTTCGGAAGGGGCCGGAGCCGCCTCCCCGCTGGAGAGGTCCGATTGCCGCAGACGCCGGAGAGCCTGGAGGACCTGGTGCCGATCGCGGCCGCGGAGGCGAAAGAGGATCCATGGATCTTCCGCCACCATCTGGCCCAACACGTAGAGTCCAGCGGCCACGTGGCGGCAGGGCATGGTCTCCTGGCCACAGCCGCTGCAGGCCATGGCCATCTCGTCCATCTCCTCGGGCAGGAGATCCACGCCTGCCCGGCGGAAGAGGGCCTCCACCTCCTGGGGCATCTCCCCGGCCAGGAGCTGGGCGGTGGCCAGGGTG
This sequence comes from Caldilineaceae bacterium, assembly GCA_026989655.1. GTDB lineage: Bacteria > Chloroflexota > Anaerolineae > Caldilineales > Caldilineaceae > JALSIX01. The sequence goes on along the minus strand of JALSIX010000113.1, from coordinate 41,234 downwards.
TCGTGGGCCAGATGGCCCAATACCGTCTCCCATTCCCGGTCGGAGAGGGGAGCCCATCCCAGAGTGACCTGACAGGTCTGGGCACCGTCGTCCACCTGGATGTGGGCCTGGCCACCGTAGATCTGGGCGCTCTGGATGGCGCCGCGCTGGGCATAGCGACGGCCCTGGCGCATGTACACGTCCAGGCCCAGGTGGGCCAACCACCGGTGCCACCGTTGCGACCACTGGGGCGGGGTGTTCCACGGACCGCGGCTCACTCCAGGACCTCCACCGCGTCCACCGCGTCCCGGCGCAGCTCCAGCAGCCGGCGCAGCTCCTCTGTGTCCAGCTCGGCCAGCCAGTCCTCGCCGCTGCCCACAATGGCCTCGGCCAGGTTCTGTTTGCTCTCGATGAGCTCGTGGATCCGTTCCTCCAGGGTACCGGCCACCACGAACTTGTACACCTGGACGGAACGCTGCTGGCCGATGCGGAAGGCCCGATCGGTGGCCTGGTTCTCCACGGCCGGGTTCCACCAACGATCGAAGTGGAAGACATGGTTGGCCCGGGTCAGGTTCAGGCCCAGGCCGCCGGCCCGGAGGCTGAGGACGAAGATGGGCGGCGCGTTCCGGCCCTCCTGGAACAGCTGGACCATCTCGCCGCGCTGGGCCGCGGAGAGGCCCCCGTGGAGGAAGAGCACCTCCTGGCCGAAGAGCTCTTCCAGGTGGGCCTTCAGGAGCTGGCCCATCTCCACGAACTGGGTGAACACCAGGGCCCGGTGCCCGCTCTCCAACACCTCCTCCAACATCTCCGCGAGCCGGGTCAGCTTGCCGCTGCGCCCTCGCAACGGGCCCTTCTGGCCCAGGTAATGGGCCGGATGGTTGCAGATCTGCTTCAGCTTGGTCAACAGGGCCAACACCTGCCCCCGGCGCTGGATCCCCTGGGCGACATCCAGATGTTCCAGGGTCTCCCGGACCACCCGGTCGTAGAGGGCGATCTGCTCCGGAGTGAGGGAGCAGTAGACCACCATCTCGTTCTTCGCCGGCAGGTCCGACAGGATGGAGGGATCCGTCTTCAGCCGGCGCAGCAGGAAGGGCTGGACCAGCCGCCGGAGGGTGGCCGCGGCCTCGGGATCGTTGTAGCGCTCGATGGGCAGGACGAACTGCTTTCGGAACCGTTCCCGCCGCCCCAGGTAGCCCGGGTTCAGGAACTCCATGATGCTCCAGAGCTCCAGGAGCCGGTTCTCCACCGGGGTGCCGGTGAGGGCCACCCGATTGTCCGCGCGCAGGCGCCGCACGGCCTGGGTCTGTTTGGCCCCGGGGTTCTTGATGTTCTGGGCCTCGTCCAGGATCACGTCGCTCCAATGGACCTGCTCCAGGAGCTCCAGATCGCGCCGGGCCGTGCCGTAGCTGGTGATGACCAGATCGTACCGGTCCAGGCCGCGCCGGAGCCCATGGCCGTTCCAACGTCCGCTGCCGTGGTGGGCCAACACCCGCAGCCCTGGGGCGAAGCGCTCCACCTCGTGCCGCCAGTTGGTGACCACGCTGGTGGGGCAGACCAACAGGGCAGGGGCCAACCGCTCCCCCCGGGCAGCGGCCTGGTTCCGGGTGTGCAGCAACAGGGCAATGGCCTGGATGGTCTTGCCCAAACCCATGTCGTCGGCCAGACAGGCCCCCAGGCCCAGCTCCCGCATGGTCACCAGCCAGGCCAGCCCACGGCGTTGGTAGGGCCGCAGACGGCCCACAAAGCCCTCGGGCTCCTCCAGCTCCTCCAGGGGTGCCGTCCCTTGCAGCCGGTCCAGGGCCTGTTCCAGCCATCCCTGGATCTGGACCTGTTCCAACGGGAGCAGCTCGGGCAGGTCCAGGCCATCCACGGGGAGCCAGCTCCGGCCGCTCTCCACGCCTGGCGCAGCCTCCTCGGCCTGGGTCCGGTGGACCTGGGCCAGGCGAATGGCCTGGAGGAGAGGCATCCGCCCCTCGGTCCGGTTGCGTTCCAGGAAGCGGCGGGCCACCGCCACCTGCTCCGGATCCAGCTCCACCCAACGGCCGCCCACGTGGATCAGAGGGGTGTCCAGGCTGGCCAGGCGCTCGAACTCCTCCGGGCTGAGCACCCGGTCGCCCAAGGTCAGGTCCCAGCGGTAGCGGACCTCTGGCCGCCCAACAGCATGGCTATCCGCAGAGCCCGGCTCCGGAGAGAAGAGACGCAGGCGAAGGCCCAGACGGGCCACCTCCTGCCGATGCCACCAGGAGGGCAGGACGACCCCGAAACCGCTGCTGGCCAACAACGGGCCCGCGTCCCGGAGGAACTGGTAGGCCTGGGCCGTGGTCAGGCGGACATGGATGGGGCGAGAGGTGCGCAGGCTCTCCTGGATGGGCGGAAAGAGGCGGCTGGCCGCGCCCAGGCCCGCCAGCAGACGTTCCTGGGGCTGATCGAAGCGCCGGCCCTCCACCCGCAGGCTGGTGCCCTGGGCCCGCCAGACCTCCTCCGCGGGGACACGGATCTCCGGATCGTCCTGGGCCTGCAGGCAGTAGTGCAGGGTCCAGAGGGCGTCCTTCTCCAGGGTCTCTGGGGCCCCAGGCGCAGACGCCAACTCCGGCGGCTCCAGCTCGAAGGCCACCCGGACCTGGGCATCCCAGGCAGTGGCCCGAAGCTGCTCCAGCCAGCTCACCCAGTCCTGGTAGAGCCGATGGGCCGGCTGCGGAGGGAGCGGCAGGCGGTTCGAAGGGCTCTGGAGGCTTGCCAGCCAGAGGGCACCGGGAGAATCCCCCACCGACGGCAGCTCCGCGGTCCAGAGACGGACGGCCCGGTCCACCAGGGTGGCGAGAAAGTGTTCCAGCAGGTGGTCGGGCGCCGGAGCCTGGTCCAGGGTCTCCAGCCCGTAGGCCCGACAGACGGGGGGCATGGCCTCCAGAAGTCGGGCCACCTGCTCCTGGAGGCGGCCCTCGGTCAGGTAGGGCGTCCAGAGGCTGTGGAATCCGCCCTGGGCATCTGCCTGGAGGCCGGGCAGGTAGTGCTGGCCGGCCAGGATCTCCAGGGTGAACTTGGCAGCGTGTCCCCAGAAGCGCAGGTCGTTGCCCAGCCGGATATGGCGCAGGTAGGTCTGGCCCAGCACCACATCGGCTCGACGGCGGTCCTGCAGGGAGGCCAGGAAGGTCAGGGCATCCATGGGCCCCAGGACCAGGCCCGTCACCTGCCAGGGGGCCAGATGGACAGGGGCCTGGGCGTCCCGGTCCGGAAGGGGGGCCGTTCCCAGGGAACGGGTCCGGGTCTGGGGTTCGCCCCGACAGGTGGGCAACCAGACCTGGGTGTTGGCGGGTCGGGTCTCCGGGACCATGCCTCCGCCCAAGGGGCCCAGGAGAGGGCGAAGCTGGCCCACAGGAACCTGGGCCGGATGAGAGGGGATCCGGCCGCGACCGTTGGGGGTCCGCTGGTCGGCCGGCCGGCCGTTCTGGGCCGCCGCCCCCTCCGCATCCCGGCGGGCCCCGGGAATAGCGTGGTATTCGGCCCAGATGAACAGCTCGCCGTCTGGAGCTGGGCTCTCGGCACGGATCAGCCAGGCAGCATGGATCGTCAAGGGCATACAGGACATTGTACCGGGAGAGAAGACCCGGGGGCAAATCCTCGGCCCGCTGAAAAAGAGCGTGTTCTCAGTGGAACGGCGGCAACCAGTCCCCATGGGCCTGGATGAGCTCGTCCACCAGGGCCACGATCTGGTCCATGTCCAGCTCTGCCGCGGTGTGGGGATCCAGGAGTGCCGCGTGGTAGATGTGTTCCCGCTTCCCGGTGAGGGCCGCCTCCACGGTCAGGGCCTGGACGTTGATGTTGGTCTGCATGAGCCCGGCCAGTTGAGGGGGCAAGGGGCCGACGCGGACGGGCTGGATCCCGTTCCGGTCCACCAGACAGGGAACCTCCACGCAACATCCCGGCGGCAGGTTGTCGATGAGGCCGTGGTTGGGCACGTTGCCGTAGATCACCCGGGGGGTATGCGTCTCCATGCTGTGGATGATCTGGGAACCGTACTCCATGCTCCGCCGGACGGTGAGGATCGGGTCCACCTCCCGTGCCTCCCGATCCGGGGCGTCCTCCTGGTACATGGCCACCTCGGCCGGGATGTGCTCCCCCGGGGCATGGACCGCGGCCCGAAAACGGACGTTCTCGTCCTCCAACAGGTGGCGCAGCCGCGCCCAGCCCCGGATCTGGAGCTCGCAGCGGCGGATGTACTCGTCCAGGGGAATGTGGAAGCGCTCGATGAGGTCGGGCCGGTCCCGCTTGATGAACCAGGGCACGTACTCCGCGAAGTGCTCGCTGGACTCGGTGACGAAGTAGCCGAACCGCTGGAAGACCGCATAGCGCACCCGGTTCCACGGAGGCACCCGGCCCTCCTCCAGGACCCGCCGGAGCTCCGGGTAGAGGTCCTGACCGTTCCGCTCGAAGCGCAGGTAGAAGGCCATGTGGTTGATGCCCGCACACAGGTAGTGGACCTCTTCGACGGGCACGCCGATGTCGTGGGCCAGTTGGCGGGCCGTGCCCTGGACACTGTGGCACAGGCCCACGGTCCGGATGCCGCTGGCCCGGCTGATGGCCCAACAGTTCATGGCCATGGGGTTCACGTACTGGAGCAGGGTGACGTCGGGGCAGACCTCCTCCATGTCCCGACACATCTCCAGGAGCACCGGGATGGTCCGCAGCCCTCGCATGATGCCGCCGATGCCCAGGGTATCGGCAATGGTCTGGCGCAGGCCATACTTCTTGGGGATCTCGAAATCGATGACCGTGGCGGGCCGATACCCACCCACCTGGACCATGGTGATGGCGTAGTCCGCGCCCACCAGCGCGCGGCGCCGGTCCAAGGTGGCCTCGATCCGGGGGGAGACGCCCAGGGCCTCGGCCACCTTGTGGGCCACGATGGCCGAGGTGCGCAGCCGTTCCGGGTCGATGTCGTGGAGCACCAGATGACAGTCCTGGGCCAGCTCCGGGTAGCTGAGGATGTCCCCCATCAGGTTCTTGGCGAAGACGGTGCTGCCCGCGCCGATGAAGACGATCTTGGCCATGGCGGACCCTCCTGGACAGGGTGGAAAGCCGGACGTGGACAGACCCCAAAAGCGTTTTAGACCCCGCACGGGTTGGACGATCGGGCGCAGCTCCAGCCCGGTGCGCTTCTCCAGAGAATCCAGAGAAGTTCAGGACGGGGCGGAGGGAAACGGCGGGTGCGACGAGGGGCAATGGACCGCGCCCTGGGGCCATGGACAACTGGCCCCTCCTAGGAGGGTTGCCCGGGATGCTCGGCCCGGATCTGGTGGACGGCACAGAAGGGGGAGCCTGGCTTGCGACGACGTCGGCACCGCCGGCCAGAACGGGTGGTGGCCCGGCAACGGTCCGGCTCGGGGTCGTCCTTCAGGGACAGGAACTCCTGCAACAGGGCATCGGCCATCCTGTCCGCCTCCGCGAGGGTGATCTCCTCGGTGGAGAGGGCCGGGGAGGGGGCCTCCTCGGGGCCGGTGGGAACCTCCTGGGCCGACCGCCCATCCGGGTCCGGAACCTGGAGGTGGGCGCCCCCCTGGGCACGCCGGGCGGCCTCCACCCTGTGGGGCACCTGGGCCAGGGCCAGGAGCTCGTCGAATTCCCGGTGGTACGCCTGCACCAGATTCTCGGGATCCGGCACCAGGTGGGCGTCGCTCATCACTCCCACGGTCACCTCGCCCCCGTAGCTGAAGATGCTGAGGCCCAGGCCGATGTTGCCCGATTGGGGCACCCAGAAGACCAGGGTGTCGAAACGACGGCCCGCGAAGTAGAGCTTCTGGGGGGGCCCCGGTACGTTGGTGAGGACCGCGCTGGCCTTGCTGGCGAAGTATTCGATGAGAGGCCCGGCCAACTCACCGGGAGCCCGTCCCAGCGCCCGGATGATCTGGAAGGTGATCAAGGCCTCGGGAGAGGCCTTGATGTGGTCCATGCGCCGTTTCACCTCGAAGAGCCGCGCCAGGGGATCCGGGATCCCCACGGGGAGCCCCAGATAGACCAGGGCAAACCGGTTGCCCATGGAGACGGGCGCGTCCTTTGGCCGCACGTTCACCGGCACCATGGCCCGAAGCTCCTTGCCCTCTGGATCGTCGCCCCGGGCGATCATGTAGCGGCGAAGCGCGCCGGTGAGGGCGGCCACCAACACATCGTTCACGGTGGCGCCCAGGAGCTGCTTGACCGTCTTCACAGCTTCCAGAGGGATGGGATCCGACCAGGCCACCCGCTTGGCCACCCCCAGCTTGCCCTTGAAGACGCCGGGGCTGTCCGGCGGCATGAGGGCCAGCTTGGCCAACACCTCGGCCACGCTGCCCGTGACACGCCCCCCCTGGTCCAACAGCTCCAACAGGTGGCCGGGCCGGGAGAGGACCTCCAACCCCTGGTTGGCCAGGGCCGCGCTCAGGTCCACAGCGGTCTCCAACACGTCCAACGCGGTGCGGGCAGTGCCCTGCAGCCAGCGGGCCAGGGGATGGCCGCGCCCCCTGGCCCGCCGTCGTCGCGGTGGGCGCCAGGTCCCCTCAGGAGAACGGTCGGCCAAGGAGAGGAGCACGTGGACCAGGGCCGCGCCATCTCCGACCGCGTGGTGGATCCGAGCCATCAACACGTTGCCGTCCAGGTAGTTCTCGATCAGGTAGAACTGCCACAGGGGGCGTTCCCGGTCCAACGGGTCGCTGGCCAGGGTGGAGATGAAGGCCCGCAGGGTCTCCGTGTCCCCAGGAGGAGGGAGGGCCACCCGACGAACATGGGCCTCCATGTCGAAGTAGGGATCCTCCTCCCAGTAGGCCTGCATCCCTGTGGGGCCGGTGACCTCTACCACCCGCTGACGAAAGCGGTCGTGGATGAGCAGACGCTCCTCCAAGGTCGCCACAACCCTTTCGTATTCGATGGGCTCCTGGAAGATCCAGAAACCGTTGATGACCATGCGGTTGGTGGGGCGGTCCATGAGGAGCCAGGCCCGGTCCACCGAGGACATGGGCTCACGTTTCGGCATGGGCGGCCTCCTCCCGGGGATCCCCAAAGGGGTGAATGGCGGGCACCTGGGGCTCTATTCTACCCGCGAACCGGGCCCAACACAAGGCATTCACGGGAAATCGGGTAGATCTCAGGGTCATCGGCCCGGTGAGGGCTCCTGCCCACCCGGGGCGTGAGAGCAGGCCCTGGCGCTGCCGAACCCAACCCTCGTGGATGTGCCCCCGGGAATGGAGGAGAGGGCACCGGAACCCTGAACCCGTCCTTCCAGGTCGTGTCCGCGTTGCACGTGGCCCAAGGGGAACCCCAGGCCCGGGCCATACGTATCACAGGGGGATCCGAGCTGGGGTCCACGGCCTCCCCCTGGGCCGCCGAGCCGCCCGGATCTCTGCGGATCCATTCTCCAGGCAAGGGGAAAAGACCATGCGAACCGCTGTGCTCTGGGCCCTGGGCCTCGCCCTGGGGCTGCTCACCGCCTGTGTAATGCCGCCGGCGCCCACTGGATTCGAAACCGCCCAGCCCTGGCCGGCAGAGGTCTCGGCCAGCCCCACACCGTCCAGGACCGGAACGCCGGCCCCCTGGGCGAAGTTCAGGGCCACGCCGTTGACCCCTCTGGCCAGGCTCCAAGGGGAGAAGCCCACCATGACGCCTCCGCCCTCTGCGCCTTCGGATCTGCGGAACCTGCCCCAGGTGGCCCTGGCCCGGGCCGATCTGGCCCGTCGACTGGGCATCGCGCCGGAGTCGATCCAGGTGGTCCAGGTGGAGATGGTGGTCTGGCCAGACCAGGGCCTGGGCTGTCCACAGCCCGGCATGGCCTACCTCCAGGTGCCAGTGGACGGGCTGCGGATCCTGTTGGCCTACGGTGGACGCACCTACGCGTACCACAGCGGCGGCCTGCGGCCTCCCTTCCTGTGCGAGCCCCCCTGAGCGAGGCCTGCCCCTGGTGCCCAGGGCGCCGGGGCCGAGCAGAGAGACGGGGATGCCTGCAGGCATCCCCGTCTCTCCACCTCCATCGGTTCGCGGAGGTCTCTACCCACCGGCCTCTCTCCCCGGTCCTCCGGCACCGCCCCCGGGATCGTCCGGGAGAGCCCGGGGACAGACCGTCCTCTTCGCGTCCACGGCCTGCCCCTCAGTCGCCGTCCCCGGGGTCTTCGCCGTCCTCCCCGTCATCGTCGTTGTGGTCATCGTCCTCGTTGTGCGCATCATCGTCCTCGTCGTCCTCGTCGTCATCGTGGTCCTCGTCGTCCTGCCGATCGTGCTCCTCCTGGGCGTGATCATCGTCCTCCGCGGGCAGGGGCATGGGGATGGGTCTCACCTTGTGGACGACCCGACCCTCGAAGCAGACGATGTTGGTGCCGAAGAAGGCATCGCTGGTCATCTCGGGGCAGTTCCTGTATGTGCCCTTGCGCTTGCCCTCGGCCACGAAGGTGATGACGTGGGTCTCGCCCGGGGCCCCCGGTGTGGAGATGACCCGGAGCTCCGTGCCGGCCTGGGGAAGAGCCCCGGTGCCGTTCACGTACCAGCTGGAGCCTCGGTTCCCGAGCTGGTTCTCCGCCCCCACCGTGAGCAGGCCTCGGTTGCCGTCGCCCACGGGCCCATAGACGAAGCTGATGTCCTCCACCCCGTTCAGGCCGATCCAGATCTGGAAGGAGGCCGGGGTACCGTCGTCGAACTCGGGGACCCGAGCCCACTCCAACACGATCCACTGGTTGGTGCCGTCCGTGATCACCGCGGCATAGACGGCCCCTCCCGCCTCGGGGTTCAGGTCGGTCCAGAACGGCGCCAGGACGTTGTTGGGCGGCGTGGGATCGGGCAGAGCCTGGTTGATGAACTGGACGTCGTCGACCGTGCCGCCCCCCACCACCGCGTAGCCGTTGCTCACCAGGCCGATCTGGGTCCACGTCTGGCCCAGGAACAGGAAGGGAGGCGTGCCCAGGTTCACGATGGTCTCATCGGTGACACCGGGAATGGGCGACACGCCCAGCTTCTCCAGGGGGAGGTAGCCTCCCACCGGACTGGTTCCGGTGCCATCGACCACGGTGACGTCGGGGGGTTCAGCCGGGGCCAGCGTGCCGGAGAAGCGGATCTCCCGCCTGGAGACCACGGTGGCCCCCTGGACACTGTCCGGGTCCAGCTTCAACCGCCGGGGGATCCGGTCCACGATCTCCACGGAGGCGGGTTCGAAGCCGGTGTTGGTGGCCTGGACGGTACATCGGGTGGGGGAGCCACGGAGGATCTCGGCCGGCTCGCACCAGGTCTCCAGGGTGACAACGGGTTGACGGCGCACGATGGTGATGGGGAAGCGGAGCCGTCGGTTCTTCCGCCCGCGCAGCGTCAGGGTGGCGTGGCGGACCTCGCCCAAGGGGACGTCGCGGGCGTCCACGGTGATCCGGAAGGTGGCGGTGCCGTACGGCGGCAGGACGAGCCGCCGGGGGACCCGGATCTTCACGTCCTTCGGGGCCCTCACCTTGAGTCGCCACCGGGCCCTCTTCCCCGTCTCGTTCCGGACGGTCCGCTCCACGGTGATCCGTCCGGGCATGATGGGCACGTACAGGCTGGGGTAGTTGGCGCTCCACAGTTCGTTCCGCAGGCGCAGGTAGTTCCGGGCGCTCTCGTCCATGGTCAGCCCGGGATCACCGGCCTTTCGCAGGGAGAGACGGCCGGAGCCGTAGTCGAAGGGATCCCCGGGGGTGACGCCGTCCTCCTTCACCACCTTCCGGGTCCGGGCCGTGAACATGAGCGCGGACTTGATCTGGCCAGGGGTCCATGTGGGATGCAGGGCCCGGAGGAGGGCCGCTGCGCCGGCCACGTGGGGGCTGGCCATGGAGGTTCCCTGGATGGCCTGGAACAGTTGGCCGGGCACCCCGCCCACCAGGGTCGCGGGCATGGGGGTGTGGCCGGCCAGGATCTGGACGCCGGGGGCGGTGAGGTCGGGCTTGCTCACGCCCAGGGTCTGCCCCGGCCCGCCTCGAGAGCTGAACGCGGCCATGACATCGCCCCGGACGCGGGTGGCCTGGCCCGGGGTGAAGGTCGCGACCACGCCGGGACGGGTGTTCACGAAGTCCAGCAGCCGTTTGCCCGCGTCCGCCTCCAGGTGGATGGTCGGCAGGAAGTGGTTGTCCGTGGCCACGCCCTGGAACTCGGGGTTGTAGAGGATGAGCCCGCGGGCCCCACCGGCCCGCACATTGTAGCTCTTGGCCACCCGGGGAATGACCCCTCGGCGACAGATCACGATCTGGCCGTCGAAGGTCCCGGGCGGGAAGGGGGTCAGACACAGCTCCTGGCCCTCTGGTGGAAAGACCACCGGGGTCGGGGTGTCGATGCCCTGGGTGACGGAGGCTCCGGTCAGCCGCAGGGTCTCTCCATTCGCGGCCCGCAGGGTGAGGGTGCTGAGGAAGTGACGGTCCGTGGTGCTCGCGGCCACCGTGGTGACCCAGGGCGAGCGATGGGAGACCGTGTCCGGTGCCGGTCCGGCATTGCCCGCGGAGGCCGCCACGAACACACCGGCCTCGTACGCGGCCAGAAAGGCCAGCTCCACGGGGTCCGCATAGGGCTCTTCGCCGCCGGCGATGGAGTAGTTGATCACGTCCACCCCGTCGAAGATGGCCTGCTCGATGGCGGCCAGCAGGTCCGAGACATAGCATCCCGCATCGCCGCAGGCCCGGTACACCGCCACGTGGGCCCGGGGGGCAATGCCGGAGACCGCGCCCCGGGCCACGCCCAGGAGCACGGCCCGGACGCCGGCGTTGCCCGCCGCGGTGCTCGCGGTGTGGGTTCCGTGGCCGTTGCTGTCCCGGGCCGAGTCGAACTCGGTGGGCAGGAGGCCGACCAAGGCCTTGTAGCCCTCCAGGAAAGTGGCCGCGCCGATGAGCTTGTTGTTGCAGCGGAAAGGCCGGTCGTTCGGGTTCCAGGCCGTGTTGCCGAAGTCGCACTCCCGGCCCCGCCAGTATCTAGGGGGGCGCGGATAGGGCTTCCCCGCGGGATCCGGGTCGGAGAAGGAGGGGTGTTCGGGCCAGATGCCCGAGTCGATGACACCGATGATGACCCCTTCGCCGGCCTTCTCCACACCCCCCAGTTGACGCCACAGCTTGGGCGCACCGATGAAGTAGGGACTGCGCTCGGTGGCCAGGGGCTGGAGTTCGTCCACGAAGACGGCGGCCACCCCGGGCAACTGGGCCACCTCCTTCACCGCGTCCGCGGGCACCACCATGGCCATGCCGTTGAACACCGTCCGGTAGGTGTGGAGCACCCGGGCCGAGGGGGCCACCCGGGAGACGCTCTGCACGAACGCGCGGTGCTGTTTGTCCAGGTAGTCCAGATAGGCCCGGCTCTGGGGGCTCTCCGGATCCAGCCGAGGCTGGCCCGCGCTCCGGGGGCTGGTGGCCGGGATCCCGGGGATGTCGCCCCGATAGGTGGCCAGGCTCTCCCCCTCCAACTGGACGATGATGCCGACCAGGGGCCGGTCCACGCCCGGGAGGGGCTGTCCGGTGCGACTCCGGGCTCCGGGCTTGACCACCGCGGGCACCTCGACCCGGGCCGTGGACAACACGCTGGCTACCCGAAAAGGCCCTGGATCGAAGGGCGGCTCCGGAGTCGGAGAGGGGGTGGGCGCTGGAGGGGTCTCGGGGGTGGCTCCCTGGCTGATGAGGGGAAGATAGACCGAGGAGGCCGGCGGTGGATCCTCCTGAGCATGGGAGATACCGGCCAAGGAGATCGCCGCCCATCCAACGAACAACAGGACGAGACAGAGCAGGCGTTTCAAGACGTTCTCCTCCTTTTTTAGCCTATTTCCCGTTTCCGGGATTCCGTTTTCAGTGACGACTTTCGGTGGCGATAGGATTTTGGATTTTGGTCGCACGGATCACGCAGACGTGAACCACACAGACGAAGTGGACGACGACCCAGGGAACTGAGGTGTGGCCCCATCCGTGTGGCCCGAGACCCCTGGCGGCCGGTGTAAGCCAGGTGTCAATATTTCGTTGCCGAACGTTGACATAACCGCTTTAAGGAGGGGGGACAGATCCTCAATTCATTGATGTCGATCACAGAAAGCCTATCATAGGTCCCCCGGGTTGTCGAGAACTGAAAGCTTACGATTCGACACACTGGACGGCCAGATCTGACCTGCAGACGGCCGCACCTGCAGGGGATGGGCTCCTCGCAATGGGGAAGGGAGAACCCGACGACCGAGGAGGAGATGCCGGGCCCGGGGCCCATGCACGCCGGCCGAACCCTGCCATGCGGAACGTCCTGCCCCTCTTCCCCGTTCCCACACCGACAATCCTTGCGCCGAATGGCGGAGACCCGGCCTCCTGCCTCCGCCTTATGGCCCAGTCGCCTTCGCGGCCGGCCCCGACCCACCCCCCTACGGCTGCCCTCTGCAAGAGGATTCGGGGGGGAGACGTCGTGCCCAGGCCGGTTGGTACCCCCTGGGAGTTCGGCTATAATGGGGCCATGATGCCCGAGCGCACCGCTGCCCAGCGCCCAGAGTCCGTGGAGCCGCTTGTCCAGGGGGGCGTGGTCCCCATCGTTCGGCTGCCCGATCTGGACCTTCCCACCGCCTCCCGGCTGGCCCAGGCCCTGCTGTCCGCGGGGCTCACCGCGCTGGAGTTCACCATGACCACGCCCGGGGTCCTCTCGGTGATCTCCCGGCTTCCCCAGGAGATCCCCGCGTTTCGCCGAGGCGATGCCCTGTTGGGCGTGGGCTCTGTGGTGGACCCCCGCCAGGCAGCCGCCGCCCTCCAGGCCGGTGCCCAGTTCATCGTGGCCCCGATCTTCCACCCGGCCACAGTGGACTTCTGCACCGCCGCGGGGGTGCCCGTGATCCCGGGGGCCTTCACCCCCACGGAGATCCAGACCGCCTGGCAACACGGTGTGCCCTTGGTGAAGGTCTTCCCGGCCCGGACGTTGGGCCCTCAATATCTGCGGGACCTGCGAGCCCCCCTGCCCCACCTCCGGCTGATGCCCACGGGCGGCATCGACCTGGACAACGTCGGCGCCTACATCCGGGCCGGCGCAGCCGCGGTGGGCGTGGGCAGCCGTCTGGTGCGTGCGGACTGGATCCAGACCGGCTCCTGGGATCGGCTCACCGAGCTGGCCCGCAGCTACGTGGAACGGATCCAGGAGGCCCGTTCATCGGCCTGAGGGAGGCGCGGCGCCATGGGCTCCCAACCGACATACCACCTGGATCTGGTCACCCTGGGCGAGACCATGTTGCGCCTGACGCCCCCGGCCTCCCTGCGCCTGGAGCAGACCCCTGTCCTGGAGGTGGGCGTGGGGGGCACCGAGTCCAACACCGCGGTGGGCCTGGCTCGGCTGGGTCTCCGGGTGGCCTGGATCTCCCGTCTGCCGGACACACCCCTGGGGCGCCGGGTGGCCCAGGCCCTGGCCGCCCAGGGAGTGGACACGGCCCACGTGGTATGGGCCTCGGGGGAACGGCTGGGCCTGTACTTCCTGGAACCGGGCACCACGCCCCGGGCCACCCAGGTGCTGTACGACCGGACCCACTCGGCCATGAGCCGCATGCGGCCGGATGAGCTTCCCCAGGAACCTTTCCGCCCCGGCGCGGCCCGACACCTCCACCTGACCGGCATCACCCTGGCCCTGGGCAAGGGCCCCCGGACCGTGGCCTGGGAGGCATTGCAACGGGCTCGGGCCGCGGGCATGACCGTGAGCTTCGACGTGAACTACCGGGCCCGCCTCTGGTCCCCATCCCAGGCCCAGGAAGCCTGTCGGCCCTTCCTGGCGGCCGCGGACCTGGTGATCCTTCCCCGGCGGGATGCCCACACCGTCTTCCAGGCCCCGAAGGCGGCCACCCCTGAGGAGCTGTTGACCCACATGGGCCGGCTGGCCCCAGAGGCCACCGTGGTGCTCACCCTGGGCCCCGCAGGGGCCATAGGCCAGGAGCCCGGGCAGCCCCCGGTCCACCAACCGGCCTACCCGACCAGCTCGGTGGACCGGATCGGCGTCGGCGATGCCTTCAGCGCGGGGCTGCTCTTCGGTTACCTGGGCCGGCAGGATACCATGCCCTGGCTGCCCCAGGCCCTGCGCTGGGCCAGCGCAATGGCCGCCCTGAAGTTCACCATCCCCGGCGACCTGCCACTGGTCCATCCTGCCGAGGTCCAGGCCCTGGTGGAGCAGGGGCCCCCGGCCGGAGGTGTCGAGCGATGAGACAGACCGAGCCCCACGGGCCGCCACCGGCCTCGGCCGCGCCGGAGCAAAGCCACCCCTCGGACCCCGCGGCCGAGAGGACCTACTACCAGATCCTGGGAGTACGCCAGGACGCGCCGCCCGATGTCATCGACGCGGCCTATCGCCGGTTGAAGCGCATCTACACCCGCTCCCACGCCCAGAGCCCGTGGATCGACATGGGCCCCGATCCCCTCGACCCGGAGCTGGCAGCCCTGGAACAGGCCTATCGAGTCCTGCGGGACCCAGTACGCCGGAGCACCTACGACCTGGCACTGGCCACACGCCAACAGCCGGCCTCGGACCCTTCATCGGCCCACCAGGGCTCGGATCCACGGCACACGCCCGGTGAACCCGAAGGCGCCTGGCTGGCCCACCAGGAGCACCAGGAGGGCTGGATCGAGTTCCGCATCGGCTGGGCCGCGGACTTCGACCAGGTGGCCCAGACATTGGCACAGAGCATCCCCGAGGAGCAGCGGAGCTACGATCCCCACACCCACACCTGGCGGGTGACCGCCCAGCACGAGGCCATCCTGCAGAGGCTCTTCGCCAACTACCGCCCTCGGGACTACGCCCCCCCTCCCCCACCGGCCCCCCCCATCTACCCCCGATGGCAGGGGCGCCCTTCGATCCATAGGGGATGGCAGCCCTGGCATGGATGGCCCTATCTCCTCCTGGGCCTCCTGGTCCTGGCCATCGCGCTCACCTGGCTCTTCCCCGATCACCAGGCCCCTCCCATCGACCTGGAGGCCACGGCCACCGCGGTGGCCATCGTCGAGATCCTGGCGGCCACAGAGGGACAGGCCCCCACCCCTGCCCCTCTTCCCACCCCCTGGATCATCCTCACTGCGCGGCCGGCCTATCCCACGGTGAACCTCCGGGCCGGCCCGGGCACCGACTATCCCTCCCTGGGCTTCCTCTTCGCAGAGCAGGAGTACCAGGTCATCGGCAGCACCGTGGACCGTTCCTGGGTGGTGATCTGGACCGGGGAACAGGTGGGCTGGGCCGCAGAGTGGACCCTGGAGATCCAGGGCGAGCTGGAGGACCTGCCCACCTACAACGCAGGCAGCACCCTGCCCCAGGTGGTCCCCACCCCCACCCCGCGCACCCTCCGCTTCCCCTGAACCATGGACCGTCGCCCCCCAGCACGCCCCTCGTCACCGGGCCCCAGGGCCGACCGTCAGGCCACCGGACGGTACGGAGAGGAATTGGCCGTGGAGGCCCTGCGCCGGGCCGGCCTCACCGTCCGGGAACGGAACTGGCGCAGCCCCGTGGGGGAGATCGACATCGTGGCCGAGGAGCTGGCCCCGGATCTGCTCCAGGACGGACAGCCGGTCACCTGGCTGGTCCTGGTGGAGGTCCGCACCCGACGGGGCACGGCCTACGGCACCGCGCGGGAGGCCTTCACCCCCCGCAAACAGGAGCAACTGCGTCGGGTCGCGGCCCACTACGTCCAGGAGACGGGCTGGCAGGGGCCCTGGCGCATCGACGCGGTGGCCGTCCAACTGGATGGCCGGGGACGGCCGGTCCAGATCGAACACATCCGCCACGCGATCGTCGGATGAACCCCCAAGCCGAACGCCCTGGCCGGGCCACAACGGCCCCGGAAACCCCGCCGACCGACCAGGCTCGTCCCTCTGTCATGCCCCCTGGACCCCGTGGTCCCCTGGTGGTCCTCATCGGGCCGACCGGTGTGGGGAAGAGCGAACTGAGCCTCCAACTGGCTGCGCGTTTCCAAGGAGAGATCATCAACGCGGACAGCCGCCAGGTATACCGGGAACTGGACATCGCCACCGCGAAACCCATCCCCCAGGAGCGCGCCCGGATCCCCCACCACCTGTTCGACTTCCGGGAGCCGGACAACCCCCTCACCCTGGCCGAGTACCAACGGCTGGCCTACGCCACCATCGACGCGATCCATGCCCGAGGACATCTCCCCCTGCTGGTGGGCGGCACCCCCCTCTACATCCGGGCCGTGGTCCAGGGGCTGCGGATCCCGCCGGTGCCGCCCCATCCCGAGCTGCGCCGTCGGCTGGAGGCCCAGGCCTGGGAGGAGGGCCCGGAGGCCCTCCACCGCACGCTGGCCCAGCTGGATCCGGAGAGCGCCCGCCGCATCGATCCCCGAAACGTTCGCCGGGTCATCCGGGCCCTGGAGATCGTCCTGGCCACCGGGCAGCCCAAGAGCGCGCTGGAAGGCCAACGGCCCCCTCCCTACCGCATCCTCCAGATCGGGCTCACCATGCCCCGGAAGGTCCTCTACGCCCGGATCGACCAGCGGGTGTGGCGGATGGTCCAGGCGGGGCTGGTCCAGGAGACGGCCCGCCTTCTGGAGCGCTACACCCTGGAGCTTCCGGCCATGACCGGCCTGGGCTACCGGGAGATCGCGGCCCACCTGCGGGGAGAGATCTCCCTGGAGGAGGCGGTCCGTCGGATCCAGGCCCAGACCCATCGCTACGTGCGCCATCAGTTCAGTTGGTTCCGACGCATGGCAGATGTGGAATGGTACCCGTGGAACCCTCCACAGGTGGATGCGGTGGTCCGCCGGATCCAGGGATGGCTGCAGGAAGGCGGCTCCGGGGGAAGCGGATGAGGAGGGCCCTCTGGACACCGATCCAGGGACATGGAGGCGATCCAGGGGATGGACCCCGTGGAACGCATGGGGATCGCGGATTGATCTCCCCCCCGGCCCAGGGTATAATGGAACCTGACGAAGCGCCTTGGGGCGAGGAGAGGGGGACACCATGACCAGCCAGGCGGATTCCACCGTGGAGAAGGAGCATGTAGACAGGTCCACCGCCTCGATGGAGGCCTCCATCACCTGGGAGGCCAACGGCCGAGGGGCCGAGAACGGCCCGGCCGTCCGTCTCCCGAGCGGTTCCGAGACCCGGGTCCCCGCGGAATGCCACCCTGTCCTCGCGGACCTTCCGGCCTGGCCCCCCAACCCTGCAGAGCCGGACCTCCTCCTGCAGCCCACCCTCTACCCCACCGAGATCCAGGCCCTGGAGGCCCTGTTGGCCCAGCTCCCCGAGAACTTCACCCCAGAACAGCGGGCCCACGTGCTGCGGGCCTATGTGGTGGCCTCCTACGCCCACCGCAACCAGGAACGCCTGACCGGTGGCCCCTACATCGTCCACCCCATCGAGGTGGCCCGCATCCTGGCCGATCTCTGCCTGGATCCCGACACCCTGGCCGCGGCCCTGCTCCACGACGTCCTGGAGGATTCGTCCGAGTTCACCCTGGAGTACCTGACCCAGCACTTCAACGCGGAGGTGGCCGAGCTGGTGGATGGGGTCACCAAGCTCAAGCGCATCAAAGAGCTGAGCAACATGCGCCACAGCGTGGCGGACGAGAAGGCCGAGTCCCTGCGCAAGATGTTCCTGGCCATGGTGGAGGACATCCGGGTGGTGCTGATCAAGCTGGCGGATCGGCTCCACAACCTGCGCACCCTGGAGGGGATGCCGGACCACAAGCGGCGGCGTATTGCCCGGGAGACCCTGGAGATCTTCGCGCCGCTGGCCAACCGCCTGGGGATCTGGCAGATCAAGTGGGAGCTGGAGGACCTGAGCTTCCGGTATCTGGAGCCCAGCACCTACAAGGAGCTCGCCCGGGCCATGCAGGCGAAGCGGACCGAGCGGGAGCAGTGGGTGGCCAAGGTCCAGCGGGAGCTGGAGGAGGCCTTGGCCGGCGCCGGCATCCGGGCCGAGGTCCGGGGACGGCCCAAGCACATCTACAGCGTCTACCGGAAGATGCGGCGCAAGGGCATCCCCTTCGAGCAGATCTACGACATCCACGGCTTCCGCATCCTGGTGGACTCGGTCGCGGACTGCTACGCGGCCCTGGGCGTGGTCCACAGCAAGTGGCGCCCCATCCCCGGGGAGTTCGACGACTACATCGCCAACCCCAAGGACAACCTCTACCAGAGCCTCCACACCGCGGTCATCGGCCCGGACGGCAAGCACATGGAGGTCCAGATCCGGACCTGGGAGATGCACCAGGTGGCGGAGTACGGCATCGCCGCGCACTGGCGCTACAAGGAGGGCGGACGGCCCAACAAGGCCCTGGACGAGAAGATCGCGTGGCTGCGCCAGCTCATGGAGTGGCGCCAGGACGTGACGGACGCCCAGGAGTTCGTCAGCGGCATGAAGACCGATGTCTTCCAGGACCGGGTCTACGTCTTCACGCCCAACGGCGACGTCATCGACCTGCCCCGCGGCGCCACCCCCATCGACTTCGCCTACCACGTCCACACCGAGCTGGGACATCGCTGTCGAGGGGCCCGGGTCAACGGCAAGCTGGTCGCCCTGGACTATCAGCTCCAGAACGGAGACATGGTGGAGGTCCTCGCGGCCAAACGCGGCGGCCCCAGCCGAGACTGGCTCAACCCCAACCTGGGATACGTGGTCACCACCCGGGCCCGGAGCAAGATCCGCACCTGGTTCCGGAAACAGGCCCGGGAGGACAACATCGCCCAGGGCCGGCAGATCCTGGAGAAGGAGCTGAAGCGGCTCTCGGTGAACCTGCCCTTCGAGACCGTGGCCCGGCTGTGTGGCTACGAGCGGCTGGAGGACTTCCTGGCCGCCATCGGCTACGGCGACATCACCAGCCAGACCATCGCCCAGAAAATCCTGGAACACGAACGGCAGGAGCAGGAGGCCATCTCCCCCGAGGCCACCGAGATCCGGGGCAGGCGAAGGGGCACCCACCGGGGCATCGGGAGCGTCATCGTGGCCGGCCACCAGGGGATGCTGACGAACCTGGCCCGCTGCTGCAACCCGGTGCCCGGGGATCCCATCGTGGGCTACATCACCAAGGGACGAGGCGTGACCGTCCACCGGGACACCTGTCCCAACATCCGGGCCCTGATCCTGCGCAAGGAGAACACCCGACTGGTGGAGGTCCAGTGGGGCCTGGACAGCGAGGAGGTCTATCCGGTCAGCATCGAGGTGGTGGCCTACGACCGGGCCGGCCTGCTGCGGGACGTGACCAACGTGGTCGCGGACGAGAAGATCAACCTGCGTGCGGCCAACGCCACCACTGGGCTCAAGAACAACATGGCCGTCATCCACGCCACCCTGGAGCTCTACAACGCAGCCCAGCTCAGCCGTGTCCTCACCCGGATCGAGAACCTCCCCAACGTGATCCACGCCCGGCGCAAGGTCGGGTAGCCCCGAGATCGGCCCTTTCCTCCCCGGGCCAGGTCCCGGCGCGGATCTCCGCGGTCCCGAGGCCTCACACCGTGAACCGGTAACCCACCCCGCGCACCGTCTGCAGATAGCGGGGTGCAGAGGGCTCGGGCTCGATCCGCTCCCGCAGCCAACGGATGTGGACGTCCAGGGTGCGAGTGTCCTTGAGGAAATCCGTCTCCCATACCTGTTGCATCAGCTCGGCCCGACGGACCGTCTCCCCGCTCCGCTCCATCAACACCTGCAACAGCCGACACAGCTTGGGCGAGAGCACGGAGTGCCCAGCCGGCCCGTCCACGGTCCGTTCCACCAGGTCCAGGCGGAAGGGGCCCCGCACGATCTGGGTGGCCACGTCGGTTCCCAGGAGCCGATCCCACAGGGGGGCCAGGTCCCCGGGCTGGACCGGGGGCACCACCGTGTCATGGAAGGGGAACCGGTAACGGACCTCCGGGGTTCGGGTCACCGCGACCAGGCACAGGTCTGGGAAGCGTTTGTGGATCGACTCGGCGAAACGGGCCCGGCTGTTTGGCTGGGGGCCAGCCTCCAGGAACAGGGCGTGAGGGGTCCAGCCGGTGACGAGTGCCTGGGCCTCCGTCTGGTTGCCCGCGCGACGCAGCTCCCAGGCGGCCTCCAAGGGGCGGGATGTCAGCCCTCGGTCGATCGCCTGGCGCACCTGCTGGTAGAGAGACCAATCTCGGCCCAGATACAGAAGCCGCAGTTCTGAGGAAGAGCCCACAGACAACCGATCCCGGTGCGGAGGGGACAAGGGACAGGATGCAGGAACAGGCTGTGCAGGCTGGTTCCAAGACCATGTGCCCAGGACCTCCTCCCGGAATGTGGACCTGGGACATGGATGCAGGGACATGCTGGGAAACAGGGGGCTCGTCTCTCCGACCTGGAGGGGCCACCGCTGGAGGAACAAGCCCGCGTCCCCCATCATACCATCTGGGGTCGGGGAAAGGGAAATGGCCTGGGAAGCAGCACCGGGCCGAGGACGGAAGCCGGCGGCTCCCCCGAAAGGATCTTGAGGCCGCGGAAACTTCCCCCGGCCTGGGGCCGTAATGCCCGTGGGGAGCCGCTCTTCCCCGGTGTCCCACACAACGGAGGAGTCGCGCCATGCCTGAGCCGGTCGTGGATGTCCGCCATCTGACCAAGTCCTACGGCGATTTCGTCGCGGTGCGGGATCTCTCCTTTGCCGTGCATCCCGGCGAGATCTTCGGTCTCCTGGGCCCCAACGGTGCCGGCAAGACCACCACCATCCGCATCCTCATGGACATCTACGCGGCGGATCGAGGCCAGGTCCGGGTGTTGGGGGAGCATCCCAGTCGGGTCCGCTCCAGGGTGGGGTACCTGCCCGAGGAACGGGGTCTCTACCGGAACCTGAAGGTCATGGAGGTGTTGGTCTACCTGGCCGCGCTGAAGGGGGTGCCCCCAGCCCAGGCTCGACGCCAGGCGGAACACTGGCTGGCCCAGGTGAAGCTGGACGGGTGGGCCGAACGCAAGGTCAAGGATCTCAGCCGAGGCATGCAACAACAGCTCCAGTTCGTGGCCAGCCTGGTCCACGATCCCGAGCTCCTGGTCCTGGATGAGCCCTTCCAGGGGCTGGACCCGGTGAACGTGGAGCGGCTCAAGGCCATCCTCCAGGAACTGCAGGCCGCGGGCAAGACCATCGTCCTCAGCACCCACCAGATGGGCCTGGTGGAGGAACTGTGCAACCGCATCGTCCTCATCCATCGAGGCACCGCGGTCCTCTACGGCCCGCTGGACGAGATCCAACACCGACATGCTCCCCGCCGGGTACGGATCCGCACTTCGGCCTCCCTGCCCCCACTGTCGGGAGTGGCCCGGGTGGAACGCCGCGGGGACACCTACCAGGTGGAGCTGGCCGACGGCACGCCCCAGGAGCTGCTCCGGGCGCTGGTCCTCCAGGATGTCCCCATCCACAGCTTCGAAGTGGCCCGGGTGCCCCTGAACGAGATCTTCGTGGCCGTGGTCCAGGGAGAGAAGCCGGGGGCCGCCGAGAGGCCGGAGACGGAAAGCCAGGAGGCCGCGCCGTGAACGTCCAGAAAGTCCTGGTCATCGCACGCCACGAGTACCGGGTGAACCTCCGCCGGCCGGGCTTCCTCATCGTGACCGGGCTGGTTCCCCTCCTGGGCCTGGCGGTGCTGCTCCTGGCCGCGCTCGCGTCCGGGCCCACCGCGAGCGCGCTGGAGCGGGTCTTCGTGGGCCGGCAGATCACCGGCGTGGTGGACCGCAGCGGGCTCTTCACCCCTCTGCTGCCCGAGTACACGGAGGTCTACCGCCTGTACCCAGACGAGGCCCGTGGCCGGGCAGCCCTGGCCACGGAGGAGGTGGACCGCCTGGTCCTGGTGCCGTCGGACTACCTGGACACCGGCCGGATCACCGTCGTGGCCCGGTCCACCGGCCTCATCGCGGTGGAGCTCGAGGAGGCCACCGACCTGGAGCGCTTCTTCGTCGCCCATCTGGCCCGCGACCTGCCCGATCCCCGGCTGCGGGCTCGGTTGGTGGACCCCTTTGAGCCCATCCTGGACACCCTGGACCGGGAGTCTGGCCCCCAGGAAGGAGGTCCCCTCTCCATCGTGGGCCGCTTCGTCGTCCCCTATGTGCTGAGCATCCTGCTGATCATGACCATCTTCGTCTCCTCAGGCTACCTGCTGCGGAGCGTGGCCGAGGAGAAGACCAACCGGGTCATCGAGATCCTGCTCTCCTCCGTCACCGCCCAGGAGCTCCTGGCCGGCAAGGTGCTGGGCCTGGGTGCCCTGGGGCTTACCCAGATCGGCGTGTGGCTGCTGTCCGGCTTCGGGCTCAGCAGCGGCGCATTTCTGCTCCTGGGGCTGGTGATCCCTCTCTTCACCCAGCCCACCGTCCTGCTCCTGGCCGCGGTCTACTACGTCCTGGGCTTCCTGATGTACGCGGTGCTCATGGCCTCGGTGGGGGCTCTGGGCACGGATGTGCAGGAGGCTCAACAGCTGGCCGGGCTCTTCTCCCTCCTGGCCGCGGTGCCCCTGATGTTGGCCAGCGTCTTCTTCGCCAACCCAGACTCCGCCCTGATCCGGGTCGTCTCCTGGTTCCCGCTCACCGCCCCCACAGCCATGATGTTGCGGCTCCCCATGGCCCAGGTCCCGGCCCTGGACATCGGGGGAAGCATCCTCTCCATCCTGGGCACCATCCCCCTCATCCTGTGGTTGGGCGGGAAGCTCTTTCGGCTGGGGCTGCTCATGTACGGCAAGCGTCCAGGGGTACGGGAGATCCTGCGGCTGCTGCGGGAGGCGTGAACCGGGCCCTCACCATCCTCGGAGCTCGCGGATGGCCCGGTCGATGGCCGGGATCCGGGCGTATTCCTGGTCCCAGAAGTCCTGGGAGACCATCCGACGGATGTAGGCCTCGTCGTAGCCGAAACGGGTCCACAGCTCTGCCTTCATGCGCTGCAGCCGTTCGTGGTGTCGCCCCTGGTTCAGGTCCAGGATCTCCCCCAGGCTGGCGCCCAGGAACGCGCTGCGGGCCCACATCTCCAACATGTCGTCCGTGGGTTTGCCCCCGACGCGGCGGTAGAGCTCCTGGCTCACGGAGGGATAGCGGTCGTAGCTGTCCGTGGCGATGGTGACCACGTTGTCCTCCCGGCCCAGGCCCAGGTAGCGGGCGGTCTTGATGGCGCCGATCACGTTGCACACGCCGCTGGGGCCGAACTTGTCCACCAGACCTCGGGCTGCGTCCTCGGCCACGCCCAGCCGCTCCACCAGCACCCGGGTCCCGGACTGGAGGGCCTCCATGCCCCGGACGGTGTCCTCGTCGTGGACCAGCATGAGCAGATCCGTGTTGAAGACGTTGTGGATCAACGTCACCATCTTGTCGCCGATGCCCTCGATCCGATGCTGGCCCTGTCCGCCCCGGTAGAGGGTGGGGCACTCCCGGGGCTCCAGGGCCACCACCACGCTGTCCCGCCACAGGCTCTTCACGTGGTCCCCCGCGGCCAGGGTGCCCCCGCTCCCCGGCGCGCTGACGAACGCGGCCACCCGGCCATTGCCCAGATCCCGGACGGCCTGGACCACCGCGTCCCCGGTGACGTGGCGGTGGAAACGGTAGTTGGGCAGGAGCTCGAACTGGGCCAGGACCACGTACTCGTCCGGCTTGCTCACGTACTCGCTGTGGGTGCGCTCCAGGGTGAGGATCACGTCCGACTCGGTGCCGGGGGTCAGGTCCAGCTCCCCGCCGTACCGGCGGATCCGCTCGTAGCGCTCCTTGCTCATGTTGTCCGGCATGACCACCACGGCCCGGTACCCCTTGAGCTTGCTGATGTAGGCGGTGCCGATGCCGAAATTGCCCGTGCTGGGACCGATGACCGTCTTCGCTCCGGGGCGCAGGCCGCTCAGGGCCTCCTCCTCGGCCAGGGTCGCGTAGGCCGGGCCCACCTTCATGCTGCCCGAGGGAAAGTGGCGGCCGCTGAGGACAACGATGTTCGCGTCCACCCCGGTCAGCTCCCGGGGGAGGACGATCCGCTCCACCTGAGTCCCCGTCCGCTTCCAGTTGATGTTGAACAGGTTCACCGGGTCCTGCTCATCCGCGTCCAGGGCCTGGACAGCCCGTCGACGCAGCTCCTCGGGCAGCAACAGGGGATCCCGCATCTCCGCGTAGGTGGGTCCGGGAACGATGGGTCGCGACATGGTGGAAAGTCCTTTCTGTGAAACTGGCCGAAGGAACTGAATGAAAGACGAGACCACGGAAGACGAAGGGCGATGGCAGGGAACTGGGCGAGCAGATCCGTCGGAGAAAAGGAGGTGATGCGTGATGAGTAATGAGTAAAATGAGCAATGAGTGATGGGTGATGGGTAAAAAAGAGACAGGAGGAACGTCTCGTTCTTTACTCCTTACTCCTTACTCATTACTCATTACTCCTTACTCCCTCCCCAACGCCTCCCGTACCGCCTCCAGGTCCGGGGGGATCGCTGTGGGCTCCCCCGCGACCTCCATGGCCGCGTTCACGTCCTTGAGCCCGGTTCCGGTGACCAGGAGGACCACCGTCTCGTCCCGGCGGACGGTCCCGCTCTCCAGGGCCTGGAGCAGCCCTGCGTAGGCCGCGGCCCCGGCCGGCTCGGGGAAGACCCCCACCCGCCGGGCCAGGGGAAGGATGGCCTGGAGGATGGCCGAATCCTCCACGGCCAGGAAGGCTCCACCGGTCTCCCGGACCGCTCGCAGGGCCTTCACCGGATCCCGGGGCGCGTTGACGCCGATGGAGTCGGCCCGGGTGGTGGCCTCCACAGGTTCCGGGATCTCCAGCCCTGTCTGCCAGGCCCGATACAGGGCCGAGCTCTGGGTGGACTGGATCCCGTAGATCCGGGGCATCCGCCGGATCCAGCCCAGGGCCAACAGGTCCTGGAAGCCCTTGTGCACCCCGCCGATGATGCACCCATCTCCCACGGGCACCAGCACCGCGTCCGGTGCCAGGAAGGGCTGTTCCCCTCCGTGGGCCTGGGCCATCTGGGCTGCCAGCTCCAGGGCCACGGTCTTCTTGCCCTCGGTCATGAAGGGGTTGTAGCCGGTGTTCCGGTTGTACCAACCCAAGGCATCGCACGCGGCCACGCACAGGTCGAACGCGTCGTCGTAGCTGCCCTCCACGGCCAGGACCCGGCTCCCGTAGGCCAGGTGCTGGGCGATCTTGGCCCGAGGCGCGGCCTGGGGCACGAAGATCACGCTGGCAAGCCCGGCCGCGGCGGAGAGCGCGGCCAGGGCCGCGGCCGCGTTGCCCGTGCTGGCCGTGGCCACCGTCTCCCGCCCCAGGGCCTGGGCCAGGGCTACCGCGATCGCGGAGGCCCGATCCTTCAACGAGCCGGAGGGGTTGCGGCTGTCGTCCTTCACCCAGAGCCGCTCCATGCCCAGGGCCGCGCCCAGCCGCCGGGCATGGAGCAAGGGCGTCCTGCCCACCGGCAGAGGGGGCAGATGGCCCGGGGCCACGGGCAGCAACGGCTCCCAGGCCTCCAGGCCAGAGGCCGGGGACCGGGCCAGGGCCCCAGGCGTCACCGCCTCGCGGAGAGCCCGGTAGTCGTAGACCGCGTCCAAGGTGCCCAGGTCACTGCCCACATTGGGGCGACATCCGCAGACATAGGCCACCTCTCCGGCCGCGTACTCCCGGCCACAACGGGTACAGCGCAGCCCCTGTAGGAAGGGCGAAAAGGGTCCCCCCATCCTCCGTCCTCCTCTTTCCATTTCGGACACATCGGCCCCCAGCGCCCCCATCGGGGACTCATTTCCCGGGGGACAGGCTCTCCACCTGCTCCATGGCCATCCCCGGCTCCACCCACACCAGGCTGTCCAACTGGACGGCCACCGCGCCCAGGGCCAGGGCGTCCCGGATCTGGTCCTGGGTGTGGATGCCGCCGCAGGCCACCAGGGGCACGCCCAGGGCGGCCGCGGCCAGGCGCTCCAGGGCATGGAGCATCAGGGGAAACACGGCTGGGCCGTAGAGTTCGCCCCGGAGGAAGGGACCCTGGGGGGTCCGGGCGATGGCCCGGGGTGGACGCCCCACCACCAGGCAGTCCACGCCGGCCTCCACCAGGGCTCGGGCCCGCTCCGGCGAGGTGTGGAGGGGCAGTTTGGCCAACAGCGGAACCTCCACGGCCCGACGGAGGGCCTGTACCAGGGCCCGATCGGCCTCGGGCGTGGCCTCTGGAAGCAGGAGCAGCTCCAGCCCGGCCACTGCCGAGGAGACCATCACACTCCGGGCCGTGCTCGCGGCCTCCCCGGGCTCGGTGTCCCCGATCTGGACCAGGATGGGGAGGCCCAGCCGCTCCCACAGCCTGGCATACCGACGCACCACCCGGCGCACCCCGCGGTTCTGCAGGCCCCGATCCAACACCAGCCCCCCGGGCACATCCGCCAGCCGGGGCGGTGCCGGGCCGGACCGGGGATGGCGGGTCACCGGCCCCACCACCAGCGCGCCCAAGGCCGACAGATCCCAGCCCGGCGGCAGCGCATCGCCGTAGGCCACCGTGCCACCGGCCACCATCACCGGAGAGTCCAGGACCAGGCCGGCCTTGTGGCCCGGAGCCAGATCGATCATCGCCGGTTCACCAGGTGACAGAAGGTGGCCGGATCGATGTTGCTGCCGCACAGGACCAGGGCCACCCGTCCTCCGGCCACCCTCTCTCGCAGCGGCCCCAGGAGGGCCGCGGTGGACGCAGCCCCCGCGGGCTCCACGGCCAGCTTCATCTCCTGGAAGAGCAGCTCCATGGCCTGGACGAGGGCCGAGTCGTCCACCCGGACCACATCCGCCAGGAGCTGACGGCAGAGCCCAAAGCTGTAGGGTTCGGCCCGGGGAGCTCCCAGGCTGTCCGCGATGGTGCGCACCCGATCGATGGCCTGGGGCGTGCCGGCCTGGAAGCTCCGCCACATGGTGTCCGCGCCCTGGGGCTCCACCCCGTAGATGCGCACCTGGGGCTGGAGCTGTTTGAGCGCGCTGGCCATGCCCGCGGCCAGGCCTCCGCCTCCGATGGGGACGATCACCGCATCCAGCTCTGGGACCTGCTGGGCCAGCTCCAGCCCCGCGGTGGCCTGCCCCAGGATCACCCGGGGATCCTCGAAGGGGTGGATGAAGGTGCGTCCCTCCTCCTGTTCGATCCGGCGCACCCGGGCAAAGGCCTGGTGGACGTCGTCCACCAGTTCCACCTGGCCGCCATAGGCCTGGCATCGGGCCACACGACCTGGAGGGGCGCTGCGGGGCATGACCACCTTGGCCGTGCTCCCCAGGAGCCCGGCCGCGTAGGCCACGGCAATGGCGTGGTTGCCCGCGCTGACCGCGGTGACGCCCCGTTCCCGGGCCTCTGGGTCCAGGGAGAGGAGCGCGTGGACCGCGCCCCGGGCCTTGAAGGTGCCGGTCTCCTGGAAGAGCTCCAGCTTGAGGAAGAGCCGGGTTCCCCTGGGCAGGCGGCGTTGGATCTCCCGAGTGCGCCACTCCCACACAGGCGTCTCCACGATATAGGGGGCGATCCGGGCCCGGGTGGCCCGGATCTGGGCCAGGGAAGGGATCTCCGGCACGGTGGATGGCAGGCTGTGCATGGTGGACTCCGGACCCGTGGGGGTGGCTATGCGATCAGAGTGCCCTTGGTGCTGGGCACGTCCGAACGACGGGGATCCAGGGAGGTGGCCTGGTCCAGGGCCCGGGCCAGGGCCTTGAAGAGGGCCTCCGCCCGGTGGTGGTCGTTGCGGCCGTACAGCACCGCGGCGTGGAGGTTGAGACGGCCGTGGATGGCCAGGCTCTCGAAGAGGTGGAAGAGCAGGTCCGTGGCCAACTGGCCAAGCCGGGGGGTGGAGAACTCGGCCTGGAACACACAGTAGGGCCGCCCCCCCAGGTCCACCGCCACCCGGGCCAGGGCCTCATCCATGGGCACGTAGCTGTGGGCCGTGCGCACGATCCCCCGGCGATCGCCCAGGGCCTGGTCCAGGGCCTTGCCCAGGCAGATGAAGACGTCCTCCGCGGTGTGGTGTTCGTCCACGGCCAGGTCGCCCTGGGCCCGGACCGTCAGGTCGAAGAGGCCGTGGGATGCGAAGAGATCCAACATGTGGTCCAGGAAGCCGATGCCCGTGTGGACCTGGGAGCGCCCCTGGCCGTCCAGGACCAGGGCCACCTGGACATCGGTCTCTCCGGTCTTGCGATGGATATGGCCTGCGCGCATGGCTCCCCCTCAACGGGTGCAGGGGCCGAGGACCACGGCCAGGAGCGGGCACCTGCGCCTGGATCGCTGGCCCCTGGGTGTGGTTCAGGTCGACATGCCCGGCGCCTCGGGTTCGTCGGGCCCGGGGAACAGCCGAAAGGCCTGGGGGTCCACCCGTCGGGCCTGGTGGACCAGGACCGCGTTCATGAGCTCGATGGCCATCCGAGACTCCAGAGTGACCCCGGCCCGGACGCCCACACAGGGGTCGTGCCGTCCTCGGCGCAGCCGGAACTCGATCTCCTCCAGGTCCTTCCGCACCGAGTCCTGGGGCAGGGTGATGGAGGAGGTAGGTTTGAAGCCCACCCGGGCCACCAGGGGCATGCCGGTGGTGATGCCCCCGATGAGCCCGCCGTGGCTGTTCCCCGTGTAGCCCCAGGAGCGGATGGGGTCGTTGTTCTCGCTGCCCCGCCGGGAGGCCACGGCCCGCCCATCGCCGATCTCGCACGACTGGACCGCGTGGAGCCCTCCCAACGTGCCCATGAGCCGCAGCTTCAGGCTGTTGTACAGGGGCTCGCCGACCAGGGCCGGCGGGTTGACCGCCACCACCTCCACCACCGCGCCCAGGGAATCGCCCTGGATCCGGGTGCGTCGGATCAGGGCCGCGGCCTCCTGGGCGAAGTCCAGGTCCAGGGTGGGCAGGGTGGCTGCCTCCAGGGCCTCCTGGGCAGCTCGGATGGCCTCCGGGGCGACCTGGGTCGACCGCCGCTCTCGAAGATGGGCCATGAAGTGAGCGGCCAGGGTCTGCTCGGTACGCAGGGGCCCCACCTGGACGATGGCCGAGAGGAGGACGGTGCCAAAGGTCTGCTCCAGGAAGATCCGGGCCACCGACCCGCCCACCACGTCCGAGATGGTGGCCCGATAGCTGGAGCGCCCCCCACCCCGGATGTCCACAAAGCCCTGGGACTTGTACCACTTGACCAGATCCGTGTGGCCGGGCCGCACCTGGCCCCGGGGTCCCGCGAACTGGACGTAGTCTCCGGACCGTTTGGAGGTGGAGAGGACCAGGGCCCCGATGGGCTCGCCCGTGGTGTAGCCGGCCTCGTAGCTGGGTGTGGCGAAGAGTTCCTCGCCCACCTGGGCCGTGACCTGGGGGCCCGCCAGGAGCCGCTCCAGCTCTCCCTCGCTGTAGAGCCCGGAGAGGAGGAGGACCTTGTCCGCCTCGCGCCGGGGGGTGCCGTGCTTGGTGCTCCCCGGGCGTCGTCGATCCAGGTAGCGCTGGATGGTCTCCCGCTCCAGGTAGAGGCCCGGCGGACAGCCGAAGACGATGGTCAGGACACCGGGGCCGTGGGATTCGCCTGCGCCGGCCACGCCGAAAAGGGGGCCACCGAGGATCTCCATGGCTCAGCTCTGGTCCAGATGTTCGATCTCAAACACGTGGGAGTGGAGGTTGGCGATCCACTGCTTGCCCTCCTGGGTGACCCGAAGATAGCCCAGGGCGTCCTGGATGTAGGGGCTCACCATGGTCCAGTAGAAGCGGGCATAGTCCCGGCGCAGGTCGGCCAGTTCGGTGTAGCCCATGGCCTGGTGGGCACCGGTCTCCGCGAGCTCGTAGTAGAGGGCCGGAAGCTTGCGGAGGTAGTCCGGGTCGCCGAGCTGGCCGATGAAATCCGCGGCCCGCACCAGCCCTCCGTAGCTGGCCGTCTCCTGGTAGGCCGGGTCGTCGGGCACCGGGAAGCGGGTCATCTCGATGTAGCTGCACACCGTCTCCACGTCGATGTCCATGAACAGGGGCTGGCTGAAGCGCTCCCGGATGAAGAGCTTGGAGCGATCCACATGGTAGGGGGCCAGGGCCGCGTCCGTGGCCGAGGGCGGCAGGACCACGGTCTGGCCGTCGATGCCTGTGGCCACCACCGGGCCCCGGTCCTCCTTGCACACCCCGCGCACGAAGCCGATGTCGTGGCACAGAAGAGCCATGGTGAAGTTCAGCCAGTCGATGGGGGTCACCCGTCCCTCCAGGAGATGCCTTCCCTGGAGGATGGACAGCCCCACCAGGGTCACCATGATGGTGTGGTCCAGGTCGTGGTAGAGGGCATCCGAGTTCGCGATGTTCTCCAAGGCCAGCCGACCGCACCAGGTGACCGTCTCGCCCACCAGGGGGGATCCAGAGCCGTAGGTGATCCGATAGGCCCGCTCCAGCTCGTCCAAAGTCCTCTCGATGACCGTCTGCCGCAGGTTCAGCATGAGATCGGCGCTCCATCAGATGATCAGATGTCAGATGATCAGATGGATGGTAAGGATGGAAAAGGACACGGGGTCCATGGGCCGAAGCGGGCAGGAACCGGTGCATCGCCTCGGGACGACATGGACCGGGTGGGAAACCCCAGGGGCTCCCCTGGGCGCCGCGGCCAGCCCCCCCGGGCCACGGCGTTCAACTGATATCGCCGTGGCCGCGCCAGAAGGTCTCCACCTGGCTCCTCAGGGCCGGGTGGCCGGTCAGCTCCGGATCCTGGGCCAGGAGCTCTCGGGCCGCCTCCTGGGCCAGGGACAGGGTCCGCATATCCGTGAGGTTGGCCATCCGCAGGGGCGGGAGGCCGCTCTGTTGGACGCCGAAGAAGTCCCCCGGACCGCGCATTTCCAGGTCCTTCTCGGCCAGGGTGAAGCCATCGTGGATGGTCTCCAGGGCCTCCAGCCGGGCTCGGGCCTCGGGGGAGTCGGCCTTGCTGATGAGCGCGCAGTAGCTGGGGTGCTCTCCACGCCCTACCCGTCCCCGGAGCTGGTGGAGCTGGGCCAGGCCGAAGCGATCCGCGTCCTCCACCATCATCACCGTCGCGTTGGGCACGTCGATGCCCACCTCCACCACGGTGGTGGCCACCAGGATCTGGATCTCCCCGGCCACGAAGGCCTGCATCACCTGGTCCTTCTCGGGGCCGGCCATGCGGCCGTGGAGCAGGCCCAGGTGGAGGTCGGGGAAGACCTCTGTGCGCAGGAACTCGTAGGCCTCCACGGCCGCGCCCACGTCCAGCCGGTCGCTCTCGTCCACCAGAGGGTAGATGATGTACCCCTGACGCCCCTCCGCCACCCGGCGGCGGAGGAAGGCGTAGAGCCGTTCCCGTTCGGCCGGCCGGAAGAGCTTGGTCCGCACGGGCTGACGGCCCGGGGGCCGTTCGTCGATGACACTCACGTCCAGGTCGCCGTAGAGGGTCAAGGCCAGGCTGCGGGGAATGGGGGTTGCGCTCATCACCAGCATGTGGCTCACCTGGCCATTCGCCTCCAGCCCCTTGTCCCGAAGACGGGCCCGCTGCTCCACGCCGAAGCGGTGTTGCTCGTCCACCACCACACAGGCCAGGTTGCGGAAGGCCACCGGTTCCTGGATCAGGGCGGTGGTGCCCACCACGATGTCGATGGAGCCGTCCGCGAGCCCTTCCAGGATGGCCTCCCGCTCCCTGCCCGTCACCCGGCCGGTGAGGAGGGCCAGGCGCAGGGGCACCCCATCCGGTCGAGCCAGGGGCTCCAGCAGCCGGGTCAACCCTCGGAAATGTTGTTCGGCCAGGATCTGGGTGGGCGCCAGGAGCGCGGACTGGGCCTGGTTCGCCGCGGCGATGTACATGGCCCCGGCCGCCACCACTGTCTTCCCGCTGCCCACATCGCCCTGGACCAACCGGCTCATGGGCACGGTGCGGGCCAGGTCCCGAGCCACTTCCTGGAGCACCCGTTCCTGGGCCCCGGTGAGGGCGAAGGGCAGGGCCTGCTGGAAGCGCGCCAGGAGCTCCGGCGTGCTGGACAGGGCCGGCGCGGTGGCCTGGCGCAGGCGGCGACGTCGCATCTGCATGCCCAGCTGGATCGCGAAGAGCTCGTCGAAGGCCAGCCGCTGTCGGGCCGCCTCCAACTGCTCGGGGCTGTCCGGCAGGTGGATCTGCTTCAGCGCGGTGGCCAGGTTGCGGAGGCCGTAGCGTTGGCGCAGTTCCTGGGGCAGGGGGTCCTGGATGGCATCCAGGGACTGTTGGATGACCTGGGCCACCAGGCGGCCGATCTGGAGGCTGGTCAGACCTTCGGTGAGGGGGTAGACCGGCAGGATGGGGCCATCCCGCAGCGCGTCCACGTCCATGGGTTCCACGTGGGGGTTGTCCAGGGTCTTGTACCCCTGGAAGAGCCCCACCCTCCCGCTCAGGCGATAGGTCCGACCGACGGTCAGCTTCTTGGCCATCCACCGGTTCCAGAAGGCCACCCGCAGGGTGCCCGTGCCGTCGTTGAACAGGGCCAGGACCATCTCCCGCCCTCGGCTGAGCTTGCGGGTCTCCATCTTCCACAGGTTCGCGGCCACACTGACGGTCTCCCCTTCCACCATGTCGCCGATGGAGACCACCCGGCTGTAGTCCTCGTAGCGGCGGGGATAGTGGTGGAGCAGGTCCTGGTAGGTGTGGATGCCCAGACGAGCCAACCGTTCGGCCACGGCCGGTCCCACACCCCGTAGCCGGGTCACCGGCGTGTCCAGGGGACTGGCCGCCCGACGGGTGGAGGTCGGTCGGGGCTTTTCCCGGCCCCGGGCGCCGGCCGGCCGGCCTCGGGGCGTGGGCCGGGCCCCCGGCGGGGGGACCTGGGGCTCGGGGACGATCTCCCCTGGGGGAGGGGGTTGCGGCCCCGGCGCGTCCGGGACCGTTGCCCGGGCCTCCTCGGGGGTTGGCGCCGGGCCCTCGTCCTCCACGGGGGCGGCGGTCAGCGCCAGGAGTTCCTCCAGAAGAGGGCCCCGTTCCTGGGCCGATGCCTCTGCGTAGCGTCGAAGCCGAGCCGTGATCTCCTCGATCCGGGCCGGAGGCACCCCCTCGGCCTGGGCATCCCGGCTCCAGCGTTCGGCCAGGGCCTCCATGCCACCGATGACCGCTCGATTGCGATATCCCTGGCGCCGCTCCAGGTTCAGGATATTGTGCAGCCGTTCCAGCGCGGATTGCTCGAGCATGGTCACAGGGTTCCCTCGTACACGATGGCCCCCAGGACATTGGGGCCCAGGTGCGCGGCCAGGCTGGGCACGTAGGGGACCAGGCGCACGGGCACGTGGGGCATCCCCTCCTTCAGCCGTTCCAGGAACATCTCCTGGGCCTGCTCGTAGCGGTGCTGGACCACGCCGATCTGTTCGATGCACGCGAACTCGGCCACAAAGTTGTACAGCTTCTCCACCACTTCCTCCCTCTCCTGGACCTTCTCCAGGGGAATGAGGGTGCCGTCCTCCATGATCAGCATGGCCTTGATGCCCAACAGGGTGCCCAACACGCTCTGGGCAACGCCCAGGTCTGCGCTCCGCTCCAGGTAGTGGAGGGTCTCGGCGAAGAAGGTCGCGTACATGCGGGGAATGGCCCCGTTGACCATCCGAGCCACCTCGTGGATGGTCGCGCCCTCGGCCGCGGCCTGGGCCGCCATCTCCACCAGCATCCCCAGGCCCATGGAGGTGGTCTGGCTGTCGATGACCCGGATCCGGTAGCGCCCCATCATCATCTCCGCGGCCCGGCGGGACTGGCGCCACATGGGGCTCAGGTGGCTGCTCATGTGGATGGCCAGGATCTGCTCTGCCTCCTGGCCCCACTGGCGATAGAGGTCCACCAGCCGGTTGACGTCCGGGGCCTCCAGCCGGGGGAGCTGGGTGCAGTTCTCGTTCCGGTTCTCCCGGACCATCTGGAAGAGCTGATCGGCGGTGAAGTCGGGGGTCTCCTCTCGGCGGGCCCGCCCCACCCGGATGATGTGGGGGATCACCTGGATGTTGTAGCGCCGGATCAATTCCGGTGAGAGGCTGGCGTTGCTATCCGTGACAATCCGCACGCTGCTCACAGAAACGTTTCTCCGTCCGGGCTGGTCTGGTTTTGACAGTCGGTCCGCTCTCTGTTAAGCTAAAGGGGTTGTGGAGCCAGGTCTCCAGGCCTGGACGAGGCTCTGAACGGGATCCACAGCCCAACGCGATGGACAAAGGAGTGCGATCATGGCCAAGTGCGAACGGTGCGGCAAGGGCCCCAGGTTCGGCAACAACCGGCCCTGGTCCAAGAAGGCCACCCGCCGCCGCTGGAACGTCAACATCCAGAAGGTCAAGGTGATGGAGAACGGTCGGCGGGTCTCCCGGCGGCTGTGCACCTCCTGCATCAAGACCCTGACCAAGGTCTGAGTCCTGGGACGGAAGTCCCGACCTGCCCCCCGGCCCCATGGACGTCGGCCCAGAGGGCCTGGGGCCGAGCCCTCCCTCCTGCCTTCCAGGCAAGCGCCGGTCCCTGGCTGTGGACCGGCGCTTGTTGCGCTGGGGGCCCGGTGGCTCAGGCAGCCGCCTGGTCCTGTTGGGCCAGGCGGCGACGGAGCTGGCCACAGCCCGCGTCGATCTCGATGCCCCGGCGCAGACGCACCGTGGTGGGGATCCCGTGGGACCGGAGGACCTGGGCAAACCGCCGGGTGTCCTGGGGGCTGGTGGGCTGGAACGGGCTGTGGGGGATCGGGTTCCACGGGATCAGGTTCACATGACATAGGATCCCCTGCAGCCGTTGGGCCAGCTCGTGGGCCAGGGCTGGGCTGTCGTTCACCCCTCGCATCAGCGCATACTCGAAGGTCACCCGTCGGTGGGTCCGGTCCACATAGCGTCGGACCGCGGCCAGGAGCTCCTCCACCGGCCATCGTCGGTTGATGGGCACCAGTTGGCTGCGCAGCTCGTCGTTGGGTGCGTGGAGGCTCACGGCCAGGTTGACCTGCAGCCCTTCCTCGGCCATCCGGTCGATCATGGGGACCAGCCCCACCGTGCTCAGGGTGATGTGCCGGGCCCCCAGGCCGAAGGCCTCTGGGTGGGTCAACAGGCGGATGGCCGCCCACACGCTCCGGTAGTTGTGCATGGGCTCCCCCATCCCCATGAGCACGATATGGGTCACCCGGGTGGGTCGCTCCACGGCCATGCCGGGGCCGGCCTGGGGATCGGCCAGGTAGCGGGCGAAGTAGAGCACCTGGGCCACCATCTCCCCCACACCCAGGTTGCGGGCCAGCCCCCCTTGGGCAGTGGCACAGAAGGTACAGCCCATCGCGCATCCCACTTGGCTGCTGATGCACAGGGTGCGCCGCCGTCGGTAGAGCATCAGCACCGTCTCGATGGTCTGTCCGTCCGGCAGGCGGAAGACCACCTTCTGGGTGCTGCGGTCCTGGGAGACCACCTGGGCCAGGGGCTCCAGAGGCCATATCCGAAAACATCGGTCCAGCTCCTGCCGCAGGGCCCGGGGCAGGTTGGTCATCTCCGCGAAGCGCTGGGCGTAGCGCCTGTAGATCCATTCCCGGATCTGGGCCGCGCGGAAAGGGGGCTGGCCCTGGTCCCGAAGGCAAGCCTGCTGCTCCTCCGAAGACAGGTCCAGCCAGACCGCCCGGGGATCTCCCTCGTCGGGGCCGTCCTGGGATGGGGTGGAGCGGCTGGGTGCCGCGGCGGTTCCGTGTTCGGTCATATCGTCTGATTGTAGCGTATCCCTTCGCGGCGGGTCAAAAAGTCGTGGGATCCGCCCTCCTCACCGAGAGGCCCGGTCCGCGGCCTGGAACGCGGCCAGCAGGGCCGGCAGATCGGGCAGGATCCAGTCGGGCCGCGGCCGCGACCGCTCGAAGGTCTCCCGGTCCGTGATGCCGGTCAACACCGCGGCGGTGGCCATGCCCAGCCGGGCCGCGCCCAGGATGTCTGTCTCGTAGCGATCGCCCACCATGAGGGCGGACCCCGGATCCGTGCCCAGGGCCTGAAGGGCCTGTTCGTACATGCCGGGATTCGGCTTGCCGATCACCGTGGGCTCCACCCCCGCGGCCGCCTGGAGCAGGGCCAGCAGGCTCCCGGTTCCGGGGATGATCCCCCGCTCGGTGGGGTAGGAACGATCGCCGTTGGTGCCGATGAAACGGGCGCCGTGGCGGAGAGCCAGGGTGGCATCCGCCAGCCGCGGATAGCACACCTGGAAGTCGATCCCACACACCACGAACCGAGCCTGGAAGGGATCGTCTACCAAGGCGAAGCCCGCCTGTTCCAGGGCCCACCGGAGCCCCTCCATGCCCACCATGAAGACGGGGCCCCGTTCCGGGTGGTGAGCGGCCAGCCACTGGGCCGTGGCCATGGCGCTGGTCAAGATCCGGTCGGGGCAGGCCCGGATGCCCATGCCGGCCAGCTTCTCCGCGAACTGCTCCGGACGCTGGGACGCGTTGTTGGTGACGAAGAGCCACCCGCGCCCGGTGGCGTCCAGGTAGTCCAACAGCTCCTGCACGCCGGGCAGTGGACGGTCGCCCACGTAGACGACGCCGTCCATGTCCAGGAGCACGCCCCGGATGCGGGCCAGATCCGGCTGCACAGCGACCATGCCCATCTCCTCTGCCGCGGTGGGCTGCCCACAAAGGCTGGGCAGCGGACGAAAAGAACGGCACCTCCTGCCTATTCTGCGTCCGAGGGCCGAGTTCGGTCAAGTTGTGCCAGCCAAGTTGTGCTGGAGTTGTGCTATAATAGCGGCCATGCCGCGCCAGATCCTGTTGCTGATGAAAGGCCATCCGGCCACGGGCAAGAGCACCCTGGCCCGGGCCCTGGCCCAGAGGCTGGGATGGCCGCTCCTGGTGAAAGACGACTTCAAGGACCGGGTGCTGGACTGTCCGGATGCCAACGGTCGGGCCTACCGACTCCTATGGCACGTGGCCGCAACCCAGCTCCAGGTCGGCCTGAGCCTGGTGGCGGACTCCCCCCTGAGCTACCCGGAGCAGTTCGCCCGGGCCCAGGCATTGGCCCGCCACCACGGGGCCGAACTCCGGGTGGTGGAGACCCGGCTGGCCGAACCCCTGTGGCGCGCTCGGCTGGAGGCACGGCCGGCCTCGGACCACCGGATCCGGGGCTGGCAGGCCATGCAGACCCTCCTGGAACGCTACAGGGGCTGTTGGAACTATCCCATCCCCGCCGCGATCCACCGGGTGGTGGACACGGCCCTGCCCGTGGAACGGCTCGTCTCCCAGGTGCTCCACTGGCTGGACGTCTCCACCCCTGAATCCACGCCTGCACCGTGAACCCTGCCATGCCCCACCCCAACCACACCGGAGCCGCACGGAGACCGCTCCCGCCGGAGCAGAACCTCATCCTCACCGGGTTCATGGGCACGGGAAAGACCACCGTGGGACAGCTCCTGGCCCAGCGGCTGGGGCGCCCTTTCGTGGACATGGACGCCCAGTTGGAGGCTCTCTTCGGCAAGCCCATCCCCCAGATCTTCGCCGAGGAAGGCGAGGAGACCTTCCGGGCCGCGGAGGCCCGGCTCTGCCAGGAGCTGAGCCGACAACAGGGACTGGTCATCGCCACCGGCGGAGGCGCGCTGATGGATCCGGCCAGCCGGGAGGCCCTGGCCCGCTCTGGCCCCATCGTGTGCCTGACCGCGAAGGTGGATACCCTCCTGGAGCGGCTGGACAGGGCCCAGGACCGGCCCCTGCTCTCCGGCGACCGGGAACGCCGCCGAAGCCAGATCCGGGCCCTCCTGGCCCGGCGCCAGGGCGTCTACACGGGCTTCGCCCTCCAGGTGGACACCGACAGACACACCCCTGAAGAGGTGGTGGAGCGGATCCTGGCGCTCCTGGCCCTCCAGGGCCGGCTGCCCGGCGCCACCCAGATCCCGGTGCCCACGCCCCAGGGAACCTATCCCATCTACCTGGGCTCCGGCCTGGTGGAACACCTGCCCGAGCTGCTGGCCGAACACCGCCTGCCTCCCGGACCGGTGGCCGTGGTCGCGGACCGCCAGGTGGCCGCCCACCACGGCGAGACCGTGATGGAGGCCCTGTCCCGGGCCGGCTATCGTCCCACCCTGCTCCAGGTGCCGGCCGGAGAAGTGCACAAGACCCTGGACACCGTGGCCGAGCTGTACCCCGGGCTGCTCGCGGCCGGGTTGGACCGGCAACGGCCGGTCATCGCCCTGGGAGGCGGGGTGGTGGGCGATCTGGCCGGCTTCGCGGCCGCCACCTTCCTCCGGGGAGTGCCCTTCGTGCCCGTCCCCACCACCCTGCTCGCCATGGTGGATGCCTCGGTGGGGGGCAAGACCGGGGTGGACCTGCCCCAGGGCAAGAACCTGGTGGGTGCGTTCAAGCAGCCCGAGCTGGTCCTCATCGACCCGGACCTGCTCCGTACCCTCCCCGCCCAGGAGTTCCGGGCCGGGCTGGCCGAGGTGGTGAAACACGCGCTCATCGCCTCACCGGAGCTGTTCCACCAACTGGAGGGCGAGGGGCCGGCCAGCCTGACTGCCCTGATCCGGGACGCGGTCCAGGTGAAGGTGGACGTGGTGAGCCAGGACCCCTTCGAGCGAGGACGCCGGGCAGTCCTCAACCTGGGGCATACCTTCGGCCACGCCATCGAACAGGTGAGCGGCTACACCGTGCGCCACGGCGAGGCCGTGGCCGTGGGCCTGGTGGCCGCCGCAGACCTGGGGGAGCGGCTGGGACGGGCGGAGAGGGGACTGGCCTCTCGGGTGGCCAGGCTGCTGGAGCGGCTGGGGCTGCCCACCCGGCTCGACGGATACTCGGTGGAGGCCGTACACAGGGCCATGGCCCACGACAAGAAACGCCGAGGCCAGGTGCTGCGCTTCGTCATCCCCGAGGCCATCGGCCGGGTGACCCTGGTGGACGATCCCGGCGAGCCCGTGGTCCGGGCCGCCTTGGCCCGGGTCCTGGAAGGCCCCGACCCAGGGGCCGGATAGCCCCGAACACCGCCCAACCCCAACCGGTGGAGAGGAACCCGATGGAGATCCTGGTCCTGCACGGCCCCAACCTGAACCTCCTGGGGATCCGAGAGCCGACCATCTACGGCACGGTGACCCTGGCGGAGATCGACCGGAGGCTGCAGGAGGCCGCCGCCCCGGACCACGCCCTGCGAAGCCTCCAGAGCAACCACGAGGGCGCGCTGATCGACGCCATCCACGAGGCCCGGACCTGGGCCCATGGGATCCTCATCAACCCGGGCGCCTACACCCACACCTCCTACGCCCTGCGAGACGCCATCGCGGGCGTCGGCCTGCCCACCGTGGAGGTCCACCTGAGCAACATCCATGCCCGGGAGCCCTTCCGCCACATCTCTCTCCTGGCGCCGGTCTGCCTGGGGCAGATCTGCGGTTTCGGCTGGCGCAGCTACCTGTGGGGGCTCCAGGCCCTGCTGGCCCACCTGGAGGAAGAGAGCCAGCCCGGGAAGTAGCGGGACCTCCTCGCCATCTGGGATCCCGGCGCCGGGAACCGCGGGCAGAAGGGCAACAGGGCCCCGGCGACAGAACCTTGGCGCCAGAACAATGTCGCCTGATACGTCAAAGATCTTGCTTGACATTTCCTCTGCCCCGTAGGAAAATGAAAGCGAGTCTTCGGCCGGTTGGTGCGATGTCACGGCTGTGGGACCTCACGGCATGTCCCCCATCACCCTTCACCAGGAGGTCACCGATGCCCAGCACACTCACCGTTCCACGGCTGTTCCATGTCCTGGTGGCCGTGCTCCTGGCCCTGGCGGCCACCACCATGGCCTGGCCACAGCCGGTCTCCGCGGCCCCCGCTTCGGCCCAGCCGGAGGCGAAGGCCGCCTCCCATGTCACCCTGTACACGGTCCGTCCGGGAGACACTCTGTCCAAGATCGCGGCCCGCTACGGCACCACGGTGCAGGCCATCATGGCCGCCAACGGGCTGAAGAACCCCAACCGGATCTATGTGGGACAGGTGTTGAAGATCCCCTCCCCAGACCTGTGCGCCCGCTATCACCGGGTGGTCTACGGACAGACCCTGAGCCGGGTGGCGGCCACCTACGGCATCTCCCTGAGCGCGCTCATCGCGGCCAACCACATCGTAAACCCCAACCGGATCTACGCAGGCCAGGTCCTGTGCATCCCCGGCGTGGGTGGGCCGACCCCTCAGCCGGGCGGCGGCTTCTGGTACACGGTGCGGCCAGGGGACACCCTGGCAAAGCTCGCATACCGCTACGGCACCACGGTGCAGGCCATCATGGCCGCCAACGGGCTGAAGAACCCCAACCGGATCTATGTGGGACAGCGGCTCTGGCTCCCGGGATACGCGCCCGCACCGCCGGCACCCAAGCCACCTCCCAAGCCCCCCACCCCTGCACCGCCCGCCACGGCTCCCTGGGCCGGGCTCTTCTTCAACAACAAGGACTTCAGCGGACCGCCCGCGCACATCACCAGCGCCCCCCGGCTCAACTTCGACTGGGGCCTGGGAAGCCCGGCCTCGGGTGTGAACGCAGACGGCTTCAGCGCCCTGTGGACCACGAACCAGTACTTCGCCGCAGGCACCTATCGTTTCTTCCTGACCACGGACGACGGAGCCCGGGTCTACGTGGACGACAACCGCATCATCGACGCCTGGCGGATCCAGCCGGCCACCAACTACTTCGCGGACGTCACCCTGAGCGCCGGGTACCACACCCTGCGGGTGGAATACTTCGAGGAGAGCGAGTTCGCGGTGCTCAAGCTCAGCTGGCAGCGCCTGCGCTGAGTCCACCCCCATGGGCCGGCTCTTCCCCGCCGCGCTCACCGTGGAGCTGCTGAACCGGATGCACCAGGACTCCATGGTGAGCCATCTGGGCATCGAGTTCACGGAGATCGGCGAGGACTGCCTCCGGGCCCGGATGCCGGTGGACCGACGCACGGTCCAGCCCTTCGGCATCCTCCATGGAGGGGCCTCGGCCACCCTGGCGGAGACGGTGGGCAGCGTGGCCTCCACCGCGCTCATCGACCTGGAGCGCCAACGAGCCGTGGGCCTGGAGATCAACGCCAACCACATCCGTCCTGTGGACGGGGGGTACGTCTATGCCACAGCCCGGCCCATCCACATCGGCCGCCGCACCCACGTGTGGGACATCCGGATCGAAGACGAGGCCGGGCGACCGGTCTGTGTCAGCCGGCTGACCATGATGATCCTGACACGATGAGAGAGCGGCCCTGGGGAGACAAGATGGTATAATTGGAACCCGGCCCCTCTTCCCGGAGCAAGGTGGGCCCTCACCGGCCCGTTGCAGAGAGGGACGAGGACGGACCAGGCATGCGGACAAGGAGCATCAGTAATTCACGATTTTAGCCAAACGGAGGAGTGAGCATCCTCCGTTGCGGCATCGCCCCTCTGGAATCGGCATCTGAGGATGCCGATTCCGCTACGAATTCGTGAACTGCTGAGCATGGACCGTGAACTGCTGAGCATGGACAAGGTGGAGCATGGCCGTTCGCAAGATCGTGACCCCTTGGGATGAACAGGGCGATGT
>JALSIX010000112.1 GCA_026989655.1 Caldilineaceae bacterium | reverse complement strand
CGGCCCCACACAGAACCGCACAGATGCCGATGACCAGAATGTCCAAAAATCGGTGACGCTGGGACCGGCTATGGCGGGGGTCTGGAAGCTCCTGAAAGTAGGTGATGAAGGCTCCGGTCTTTTCTTTCGGGGACATGGGCGTTCCTCCTGGAGGGTGGGTAGGTCTTGGATCCGCTCCGGCCCCCTCACCTTGCCATAAAAACGGAAAACTGGCCACTTTTCACGCGATTGCCCTGCGCCCCCGGAAAGATCGACTTGACACGGCTTCGTCCGCCGTGATAAAAAGGTCCCGCGCCGAGGAGCTTCGGACAGCCCATATCCCGCGGCCCTTCCCCCTGCCTGGTGGCCAGAGCACTATGACCCACCCTGCCCAGAACGCGGTCCGGGGGCCTTCCCCGAACTCGAGCCCATCCACCCCAGGGCTGGCCCGGGGTCCATCCCTGGACGCGGAGACCCTCATCCGGCGGCGCTTCTCGGACAGCATCATCGACCACGTGAACGTCTGGCTCAACGTCCACGACAACGAGCTGAACATCGTCTACTGGAACAAGGTGGCCGAGGAGATCAGCGGCTACTCCCGGGAGGAGGTCCTGGGGCATAGCCAGATCTGGGAATGGCTCTATCCGGACGAGGAGTACCGACGGACCGCGCAGGAGCAGGCCTACGGCATCATCCACGAGGACCGGCCTGTGACCCACTTCGAGCGGGAGATCCGCTGCAAGAACGGGGAGCGCCGCACCATCCTCTGGAACTCCCGCAGCCTCATGGACGAACAGGGCCAGATCTACGGCGCCATCACCTTCGGCTACGACATCACCGAGCGCAAACGGGCGGAGGAGGCGCTGAAGAAGGCCCACGACGAGCTGGCCGTCCTCTACGATGTGGCCTCCGTGGCCAGCGAGTCTATCCACCTGGACACCATCCTGAACAGCTCCCTGGACCGGGTCCTGCCCATCATGGGGGCCCGCAAGGGGGCCATCCACCTCTGGAACGAGCGGACCCAGACCCTGAACCTCGCGGCCCACCGGGGCCTCTCCTCCTGGTCCGTGACCCAGTTGAAGTTCGTCCCCCTGGGCAGTGGCCCCATCAGCCGGGTCTTCCAGGAGGGAGCGCCCATCGCGGTCTCCGACATGGGCCATGTGCTGGAGATCCACAGCGCACCGGCCCAGGTGTTCCACACCTTCCTGGGCGCGCCCATGCGGGCCAAGGGCAAGGTCCTGGGCGTCATCAGCATCCTGGGGCGCCCGGGCAGGGGCTTCCGGCCAGAGCAGATCTCCCTGCTCACCTCCATTGCCCACCAGATCGGCGTGGCCGTGGAGAACGCCCGGCTCTACCAGGAGGCCGGCCAGTTGGCCGTCATGGAGGAACGCCGTCGCCTGGCCCGCGACCTGCACGACTCGGTCACCCAGTCCCTCTTCAGCCTGACCCTCTTTGCAGAGGCCAGCCAGCGCCTGCTGCGCAGCGGCCAGACCGAGGCCGTGGAGGAGCACCTGGCCTGGCTCAGCCAGACCGCGCGCCGCGCGCTCAAGGAGATGCGCCTGCTGGTGTACGAGCTGCGGCCCGTGGACCTGGAGGAGACCGGAGGGCTGGCCCTGGCCGTCCAGCGGCGGCTGGACGCGGTGGAGCGCCGGGCCGGCATCAAGGCCCAGCTCATCGTGGACCAGACCGTCCCGCTCCCCCTCCACGTGGAGGAGAGCCTCTACCGGATCATCCAGGAGGCCCTGAACAACTCCCTGAAACACGCGGACGCCCAGTCCGTCACCGTCCACTTCCAGGCCGACGACCAGGAGATCACCGTCACCGTGGAGGACGACGGCCAGGGATTCGACTGCGCCGCGATCCGGGATCGGGGCGGGCTGGGACTGCTGAGCATGTTCGAACGGGCCGAGACCATCGGCGGACGGCTGGACGTGGTCTCCCGCCCAGGTGGAGGCACCCGGATCACCGTCCACGTGCCCTGCCACGCACCCCGGCCCCAAGGAGGAGCCCCATGAGCCCGGACCCCATCCGTATCCTGGTGGTGGACGACCACGCCGTGGTGCGCAAGGGCATCCAGGCCCTCCTCGCGACCGAGCCCGGCATGGAGGTGGTGGGCGAGGCCGGAAACGGCCTCGAGGCCATCCGCCTGGTGGCACAGCTCCGGCCGGACGTGGTCCTCATGGACCTGGTCATGCCCTTCAAGGACGGCATCCAGGCCATCCAGGAGATCAGCCGCACCCATCCCCACGTCCGCATCCTGGCCCTGACCAGCTTCGCGGAGGACGACAAGGTCTTCCCGGCCATGAAGGCCGGAGCCCGAGGCTACCTGCTCAAGGACGCCTCCCCAGAGCAGCTCCTCCAGGCCATCCGGGACGTGTACCGGGGGGTGCCCACCCTGGACTCCACCATCGCGTTCAAGCTCATCCAGGAGCTCAACCGCCCCAACCAGGAGCTTCCCAGGACCCCAGAACCCCTGACGGAACGGGAGATCCAGGTCCTCCGCCTGGTGGCCCAGGGGCTGAGCAACCAGGAGATCGCGAGCCGCCTGGTCATCAGCGAGCGGACCGTCCGCAACCACGTGGGCAACATCCTCCACAAGCTCCACCTGGCCAACCGCACCCAGGCCGCGCTCTACGCCCTCCGAGAGGGCATCGCCTCCCTGGACGGCCCGTAGCCCGGCTCCGCCCCGGACCCGGACACCCCCCAACCAGGACAATTGTCCCCTCTCCGGGCCCGTGGCCTGGGTCAAAAGACCCAGGTCGCTCGGGTCTTTGGATCGATGACGTGCCCCCCAGACCGGGCTATACTGGATGGCGATCCCCCACCTTGGACGAGATCGGCTTCGTGGAGCCGTGCGCGCCGGCCTCCGGCGCGGGCACCCGCCGCCACGAATCACCCCACAGGAGGTTCGCCATGCCAAGACCCCTCGCCGCCCTCATCCCCGTCCTCGTCCTGGTCCTGGTGGCTGCCTGCGCTGCTCCCCAACAGCCCAGCGCGCCGGCCCCCCAGCAGGCCGCGGCCGACGCCCAGGGGGCCGGCCCGGCAACGGCCCCCGAGACCCAGGTGTTGCGGGTCTCCTTTGCCTGGCCCACCCACATCGATCCGGCCATGGGCTCGGACTTCTCCAGCGCCACCGCCCTGGCCAACCTGTACGACACCCTGGTCTTCCCCGAGCCCGACGGCGGCGTGAAGCCCTGGCTGGCCGAGAGCTGGGAGACCTCCCCGGACGGCC
Organism: Caldilineaceae bacterium; assembly: GCA_026989655.1. Taxonomy (GTDB): domain Bacteria; phylum Chloroflexota; class Anaerolineae; order Caldilineales; family Caldilineaceae; genus JALSIX01. The sequence goes on along the minus strand of JALSIX010000112.1, from coordinate 50,226 downwards.
TGACCTGGACCTTCCGCCTGCGGCAGGGTGTCCGGTTCCACGACGGCAGCGAGCTGAAGGCCAGCGACGTGGTCTACAGCATGGAGCGGCTGCTCACCGTGGGCGAGGGCTTCGCCTACCTCTTCACCGGCGTGGTGGAGAGGGTCTCCGCGCCGGATGACTACACCGTGGAGTTCGTCCTCAGCCAGCCCAACGGACTCTTCCTCCCCAGCCTCATCCGTCTGTACATCCTGAACGAGGATCGGGTCCGGGCCAACACCAAGGCCGAGGGGCCCTACGGGGAGAACGGCGACTACGGCCAGGAGTTCCTCCAGACCCACGACGCGGGCTCCGGCCCCTATCGGGTGGTGGAGTTTCCCCTGGAGGAGTACCTGCTCATGGAGCGGTTCGAGGACTGGTGGGGCGAGTTCGTGCCCAACGCGCCGGACCAATTCCGCATGATCGCGGCCACAGAGCCGGCCACCGTCCGCACCCTGATGGCCAACCGAGAGCTGGACATCTCGGACCAGTGGCAGCCCATCGAGTCCCTGGAGGCCCTGCAGCAGATCGACGGCGTGGAGGTGGCCGCGTTCTCCAACATGACCGGCTTCTACTTCATGCTCAACAACCGGCTACCCCCTCTGGACGACCTCCACTGCCGCCGGGCCCTCTCCTACGGCTTCGACTACGACACCGCGGTGAGCCTGGAGTGGCCGGGCACCACGGCCATGGTGGGCCCCGTGCCCAAGGCCCTGGGCGGCCACAACCCAGAGGTGATGACCTACCCCTACGACCCGGAGAAGGCCCGGGAAGAGCTGGCCCAGTGCCGGTACGCGGACACCATCCAGGACTACCCCATCGAGTTCGTGTGGGTCTCGGAGGTGCCGGACGAGGAGAAGTTCGCCCTCCTCTTCCAGGCCAACATGGCCGAGATCGGCATCCCGGTGGAGATCGTCTCCATGCCCTGGCTCTCGGTGGTGGAGAACACCTCCAAGCAGGAGACCAGCCCCCACCTGGTGAGCATCTACGTCTCCTCGGACCTGCCCGAGGCCGGGCCCCTGCTGAAGCAACGCTACCACTCCAGCACCGCGGCCACCTGGTCCCAGAACGAGTGGCTGCTGGATCCGGAGCTGGACGCGGCCATCGACGATGCCCTGGCCACCCTGGACCCGGAGGAGCGCTTCGCCAAGTACCGGGCCATCCAGGCGGACCTGGCGGAGCGGGCCCCGTCCATCTTCGTCTACGACCAGGTGGAGAAACACGCCTACCAGAGCTATGTGGACTGGCCGGCTGCCCGGGGTGAGGTGATCCCGGTCATGGGCTACAACCTCTGGGCCCCGGCCATCGGCCTCGACAGGTAGCCTGTAGCTCCTTCCCACCTTGGGCGGCGTGGATCGGACGGTCCACGCCGCCCAGGAACCTCCATCGGGCCCCACCGAGCGAGGTCCTCATGCAGATCGCGGCCTTCATCGTGCGCCGAGCCGTCCACTCGGTGGTGGTGCTGCTCGGCCTGTCCATGGTGATCTTCGTCATCTCCCGCATCCTGCCCGGCGACCCGGCCCGGGTCGCCGCGGGGGCCCGAGCCCCGGACTGGGTGGTGGACAACCTGCGGGAGCAGATGCACCTGAACGACCCGCTGCCGGTCCAGTACGTCTACTGGCTGCGGGATGCAGTGCAGGGCGACCTGGGTCTCTCGCTGGTGACCCGGCGCAACGTGGCCCAGGACATCCTGGAGCTCTTCCCGGCCACCTTCGAGCTGGCCCTCTACGCGGGGGTGATGATGGCCATCCTGGGCGTTGGCCTGGGGGCTGTCTCCGCCCGGCACAAGGACCGCTGGCTGGACAACCTGGTCCGGGTCCTCTCCTATATGGGCGTGGTCACCCCCTCCTTCGTCTGGGCCATCCTCTTCCTGCTGGTCTTCGGCTTCACCCTGGGCTGGCTGCCCACCCTGGGCCGGCTGACCGAGGGGCTGCAGCCCCCGCCCCGGATCACCGGCCTCTACACCGTGGATGCCCTGTTGACCGGCCGGGTGGAGGTCTTCTGGGACGCGCTGCAGCACATCGTCTCCCCGGCCCTGGCCCTGGCCATGGGCTCCATCGCCCAACAGGCCCGCATCACCCGCTCTGCCATGGCCGACAACCTGGGCAAGGACTACATCGCGGCCCTGCGGGCCCTGGGGGTGCCGGAGCGGGTGGTCATGAACCGGTTCCTGCTCAAGCCCTCCCTGATCCCCACGGTCTCCATCCTGGGGTTGGACTTCGCAGCCACCATGAGCAACGCGTTCCTGGTGGAGCTCATCTTCAACTGGCCGGGAATCTCCCGCTACGGCATCAACGCCATGTTGCGCAAGGACCTGAACGCCATCGCCGGGGTGATCCTGGTGTTGGGCGTGGTCTTCATCGTGGCCAACATCCTGGTGGACATGGCCGTGGCCTACCTGGATCCCCGCATCCGCCTCCGCACCGCCCGGGGAAGATGAGACCATGTCGTCCCTGAACCCTTCCCGGACCGCGGCCTCTCCCAGGGCCTGGCGCGAGCTGGAGCGGGCCAGCCGCCGGGAGAACTGGGGCCGGGCCTGGTACAAGTTCTCCCACAACCCCCTCTCCGTGGTGGGGCTGATCACCGTCGCGACCATCGTGCTGCTCGCGCTCCTCGCGCCCTACGTGACCCCCTATCCGGAACACGCCGGCCCCTTCACCGACTTCCAGAACGCGAAGCAGCCCCCCAGCCTGAGGCACCCCTTTGGCACGGACGTGGTAGGACGAGATGTCTTCACCCGGACCGTCTTCGGCTTCCGCTTCTCCCTCACCATGGGGGTAGTGGTCCTGGCCCTGGTGGTGCCGCCCGGGGTGCTGTTGGGGCTGCTGGCCGGCTACTACCACGGCACCTGGGTGGACACCCTCATCATGCGGGTCACGGACATCTTCCTGGCCGTGCCGCCCCTGATCCTGGCCCTGGCCATCGCCTCGGTGCTGGAGCCCAACCTGTTCAACTCCATGCTGGCCGTCTCCCTCATGTGGTGGCCCTGGTACACCCGGCTGGTCTACGGCCTGACCGCCCAGATGCGCAACGAGTACTTCACCGTCTCCGCGGAGATCATGGGAGCCAGCCGCTGGCACATCCTCTTCCGGGAGATCCTGCCCAACTGTGTCTCACCCATCTTCACCAAGATGAGCCTGGACATGGGCTGGGTCATCCTCATCGGCGCCTCCCTGAGCTTCGTGGGCCTGGGGGTGCAGCCCCCCAAGCCGGGGCTGGGCACCATGGTGGCCAACGGCGCCCGCTACCTGCCGGACCTCTGGTGGATCGCGCTCTTCCCGGCCCTGGCCATCGTGGTCATCGTCCTGGGCTTCAACCTCCTGGGCGACGGCCTGCGGGATCTCTTCGCCGCGGAGGAGATCTGATGGACCGGCCCACGCCCCTGCTCCAGATCCACGACCTGCGGCTGCAGTACCGGGTGTACGGCGGCGCCCTCCAGGTGCTGGACGGCGTCCACCTCCACGTCCACGTCGGCGAGAAGGTGGGGCTGGTGGGCGAGACCGGATGCGGCAAGACCAGCACCATGAAGGCCGTCCTCCGGGTGTTGCCCATGCCCCCGGCCCAGATCACCGGAGGCTCCATCCGCTTCAAAGGCCAGGAGATCCTCGCCATGGACCCCCGAACCCTGCAACAGGTCCGTGGACGGGGCATCTCCATGATCTTCCAGGACCCCACCGCGGCCCTGAACCCGGTCTTCACCGTGGGCCAGCAGTTGGAGGCCGTCCTCCGCAGCCACTGGGGCCGCCGGGCCGACCGCGGGGAGATCCGGGCCGCGGCCCTGGCCGCGCTGGAGGAGGTGGCCCTGGCCGACCCAGACCGCCTGCTGGATGCCTATCCCGTCCAGCTCAGCGGCGGCATGCGCCAGCGGATCTGCATCGCCATGGCCCTGGCCACCAAGCCGGAGCTGCTCATCGCGGACGAGCCGGGCACGGCCCTGGACGTCACCATCCAGGACCAGGTCCTGCGCCTGCTCCACAACCTGGTGGAGGAACGGAACACCTCGGTCATCCTCATCAGCCACAGCCTGGGCATCGTGCGCCAGCTCACGGACCGGGTCTACGTCATGTACGCGGGGACCATGGTGGAGTCCGCGCCCACCCGCAAGCTCTTCACCCACCCCGGCCATCCCTACACCCAACAGCTCATGGAGGTGGTGCCCCGGCTGAGCGGGGGCGGCATCGCACCGGGCATCCCGGGCCGGATCCCCGACTACCTGGACCCGCCCACCGGGTGCCGGTTCCACCCCCGGTGCCCCCACGCGATGGAGATCTGTCGCCGGGAGAAACCACCGGCCTTCTCCCTGGACCAGGACCACCAGGTGGCCTGCTTCCTCTACGACCCGGCCCAGGGTTCCCCGGCCCCCTGATCCCACGGAGAGAGGCGATGGCGACCATCCTGGAGTACAGGAATCTGAAGAAGCACTTCACCGTGGGCTACCGAGACCTGCGCCGACGCCGGCCCATCACCGTGAAGGCCGTGGACGGGGTCTCCTTCCACATCCAGGAGGGGGAGACCGTGGGCCTGGTGGGCGAGTCGGGCTCGGGCAAGAGCACCGTGGCCTACACCACCGTGGGCATGTACGCGCCCACGGCCGGCCGCATCGAGTACCGGGGCGAGAGCATCTACCGCAACGGCCGCCGCCCTGCCCACCTGAAAAAGGAGATCCAGATCGTCTTCCAGGACCCGGGCTCCTCCCTGAACCCCCGCCACACGGTGAAACAGATCCTGGAGCTGCCCCTGCGCATCCACCGGCCCGAGGTGGGCAACCGCCTGGAGGAGACGGCCCGGCTCCTGGAGATGGTGGAGCTCCCCCTGGAATACCTCTACAAATATCCCCGGGCCCTGAGCGGCGGCGAGCGCCAGATCGTGGCCGTGGCCCGGGCCCTGGCCGCGGAGCCGTCGGTGATCCTGCTGGACGAACCCACCTCCGCGCTGGACGTCTCGGTCCAGGGCAAGGTGATCCACCTGCTCCTGCGCCTGCAGCGGGAGCTCCACCTCTCCTACCTCTTCATCACCCACGACCTGAGCCTGATGCGCAACGTGGCCGACCGGGTGGCCATCATGTACCTGGGCAAGATCTGCGAGATCGCGCCCACCCAGGAGTTCTTCCAGGCTCCCCAACATCCCTACACCCAGATGCTCCTCTCCGCGATCCCGGTCATCTCCGAGGAGGAGGAGCGGCTGAAACCGGAGAAGATCGTGCCCACCGGGGAGATCCCCAGCCCGGTGAACGTCCCCCCAGGGTGCAGCTTCCACCTCCGCTGCCCCTATCGGATGGAGATCTGTGCCCAGGTGGACCCGGAGATGATCCAGCTCACACCGGGCCATTTCGTCCGCTGCCATCTCTACCCGGATGGCCCCCCCACCCTCGAGAGCGCCAACGGAGATCGCCATGGAACCGATCAAGGTCATGTTCCTGAACCCCGTGGGCACCGGGGACTATGACGCCTTCTTCGCCCAGATGGCCGAGGAACACCGCCATCCGGCCACCGAGGTCCACGTGACCTCCCTGGATCCCGCGGTGGGGCCCTTCACCCACATCGAGTACCGGGCCTACGAGGCCATGGTGCTCCCCCACATCCTGCAGGCCACGGTCCAGGCCGGCCGGGAGGGGTTCGACGCCCTGGTTATCGGCTGCTTCTACGACACGGGCCTGCTGGACGCCCGGGAGATCTCGGACACCACCGTGGTGGTGGCGCCCTGCCATGCCTCCATCGAGACGGCCCTCCGCCTGGCCAACAGCTTCTCCATCGTCGTGGGACGGTGGAAGTGGGTCCACCAGATGGAGAACACGGTCCATGGATACGGCTACAGCCGCCAGCTCCGCTCCTTCCGCGCGGTGGAGATGGGGGTGGTGGAGTTCCAGCAGGACCACGACTGCACCCGGGAGCGGCTGGTCCAGGCCGGCCGGGCCGCGGTCCAGGAGGACCGGGCAGAGGCCGTCATCCTGGGCTGTACCCTGGAGACCGGCTTCTACCAGGAACTCCAGGACGAGCTGGGGGTCCCGGTCATCGACCCATCCATCGCGGCGCTGAAGGTGGCCGAGCACGCGGCCCATCTGCGGCGCCGACAGGGCTGGATCCCCAGCCGAAGGTGGAGCTCCCAGGCGCCGCCGGCCCAGGAGCTGGCCGCCCTCGGCCTCTTCCAAAGGCCCTACGCCTTCGGCAACCGCATCGTCGTGCCCCCGGCATGAAAGGACGAAGTCCGCCATGATCCGCCTCATCGTGCTCTACAACCTACACCCCTTCGTGGACGAGGAGGAGTTCCTGGCATGGCGGCTGGGCCAACACCAGGCCCAGAACATGGCCGCCTCGGCCATCCTCCGCTCGGACTTCGTCCGCATCTGCGACAGTTGGCCCGAGGACACCGAGCCGCCCTATCGGTTCATGACCACGGCCGACTGGCCCGATCTGGAGAGCTTCTACCGGGACTTCCTGGACCCCGAGGCCCAGGCCCGGCTTCGGGAAGACCTGAAGATGCTGAAGGACCCGGTCTTCCTGGTGAGCGAGATCCTCGTCAGCGAGGCCAAGGACAGCGAGAAGGAGAGCCCGTGATGCGTGTCGCCACAGACATCGGTGGAACCTTCACCGACCTGGTCTACGTGGCCCCGGACGGCCGGGTCCACACGGCCAAGAGCCACACCACCCCAGGCCAGTTCGAGCAGGGCGTCATGGACGTGATCCAGGCCGCGGGCATCGAACCCCAGGAGTTCACGGCCTTCGTCCACGGCACCACCCTGGTCATCAACGCCATCACCGAACGCAAAGGGGCCCGGACCGGCCTGATCACCACCCAGGGCTTCCGAGATGTCCTGGAGATCGGCCGAGGCAACCGGCCCGACTTCTTCAACCTGGAGTACGAGAAGCCCAGGCCCTTCGTGGACCGCTACCTGCGCCGGGAGGTGCCCGGGCGGATCAACTACAGGGGCGAGGAGACCGCCCCCCTGGATCTCTCGGGCCTGCCGGCCATCCTGGAGGACTTCCGGGGCGAGGGGGTGGAGGCGGTGGCCATCTGCCTGCTGAACGCCTACGCGAACGCGGCCCACGAGGAGGCCCTCCTGGCCGAGGTCCGCCGGCTGTGGCCAGAGATCGCGGTGGTGGCCTCCCACCAGATCACCCGGGAGTGGCGGGAGTACGAGCGGACCAACACCACGGTCCTCTCGGCCTATGTCCAGCCCCTGGCCCATCGCTACCTGGATCGGCTCACCGGCCGCCTGGCCCAGGCCGGCATGGCCTGTACGCCCTACATCATGCAGTCCAACTGCGGCGTGGACACGGTCCAGAACGCCCGCCAGATCCCCATCACCATGATCGAGTCCGGCCCGGCCAGCGGCATCTGGGGCGCGGCCGCGCTGGGCCGCCTGATCGACGAGCCCGAGATCATCGCCATCGACATCGGCGGCACCACCGCGAAATGCGGCCTCATCACCGGGGGCCAGGTGACGCTCAACACGGACTACTACGTGGAGCGGAGCCAGACCTCCGCGGGCTACCCGGTCATGGTGCCGGTGGTGGACCTGGTGGAGATCGGCCAGGGAGGAGGCTCCATCGCCTGGGTGGACGAGTTCCAACGCCTCCACGTGGGGCCCCAGAGCGCCGGAGCCCGCCCCGGCCCCGCGGCCTACGGCCTGGGAGGACAGGAGGCCACCACCACCGACGCGAACCTGGCCCTGGGCCGCATCAACCCCGACTACTTCTGCGGCGGCACCCTGGCCGCGGACATGGCCGGGGTGGCCCAGGCCCTGGGCCGGCTGGCCCAGCGGCTGGACATGACCCCCACCCAGGCGGCCCGAGGCATCGTCCGCCTGGCCAACAACAACATGGTGAACGCAATCAAGCTCATCTCCGTGAACCGGGGCCACGATCCCCGAGACTTCGCCCTGGTGGCCTTCGGCGGCGGTGGCGGGCTCCACGCCTGCGAGCTGGCCCGAGAGCTGAACATCTCCCGCATCGTCATCCCCAACCACGCCGGCGTGTTCTCGGCCTGGGGCATGCTCCTCACGGACCTGCGGCGGGACTACCTGCGGACCCGGATCGTGGAGCTGGATGGCCCAGGCGCCGCGGAGCAGCTCTCCCAGGTCTTCCAGGAGCTGGAGGAGCAGGCCCTCCAGGCGTACGCCGCGGAGGGCATCCCGGCCAGCCGGATCCGTTTCCTGCGCTACGGCCGGCTCCGCTACCAGAACCAGGAACACTCCACAGAGATCGACCTGCCCGGAGGCCCCATCGGGCCGGAGCAGATGGGCGCCATCGTGGAGCACTTCCACACGGCCTACGAACGGGAGTACACCTACCGGCTGGACGCGCCGGTGGAGCTGGTCACCTTCCACCTGATCGCCCTCGCAGAGGTGGACAAGCTCCAGCCCCAGGCCCGCCCCCTGAGCCACCGGAACCCCCAGGAGGCCCGCAAGGGAGAACGGGAGGTGGACTTCCTGGAGCTGGGCGTCCACCGAGCCACCCTCTACGACGGCGCCCGACTGGAGCCCGGCATGGCCTTTGCCGGCCCCGCGGTGGTGGAGGAGGCCGAGACCACGGTGGTGATCCCCCCAGACGCCCACTGTCGCCTGGACGAGTACGGGAACTACCGGATCGAGTTGGCCGCAGGACAGGCAGGCCCCCAGAGGAACGAGTAAAGAGTTAAGGAGTTAAGAGTTAAGGAGTTAAGGGGTAAGGGGTGAGTGTGTATGTGGCCCGGCTTGTTCCCCAAACCGGTCGGCCGAACAGCATCCAGCACACATCACTGCATCACGCATCGCTCATCTTACTCTCATGACCCATTACGCATTTCACTCATTACGCATCACTCGTCACGCTCCCTGTCTTCCAACAGACCCTTTCCCGTCGAGGAGAAGGCGATGACAAGCCACTACGACCCCATCACCCTGGAGATCATCCAGAACTCCCTGCAGGCCACCGCGGACGAGATGTTCGCGGCCCTGCGCCGCACCGCCATGAGCCCCATCATCTACGAGGTGCTGGACATGGGCACCGGCATCACGGACCGCCACGGGGAGATCGCGGGCTCCGGCGCGGGGATCCCGGCCTTCGTGGGAGTGCTGGACAAGACGGTGAAACGGATCCTGGAGAAGTACCCCCAGGAGGAGATCGAACCCGGGGACATCTTCATCACCAACGATCCCTACAACGGCGGCGTCACCCACCTGAACGACATGGTCCTCACCATGCCCGTCTTCGCAGAGGGAGAGCTGGTGGCCTGGACGGCCAACATCGCCCACTGGAACGACGTGGGGGGCATGGTCCCGGGCAGCATGTCCACCGAGGCCACGGAGATCTTCCAGGAGGGCATGATCTATCCCGGCGTCAAGCTCATCTCCCGGGGGGAGCCCATCCGCTCCGTCTTCCAGATCCTCACCGCGAACTGTCGCATGCCCGACTTCCTCACCGGGGACCTGTGGGCCGGCATCGCCGCGGTCCGGGTAGGAGAGCGGCGCATCCGGGAGCTGGTGGCCAAGTACGGCGTGGATGTCTTCCTCCACGCGGTGGACGCGTACATGGCCTACGGCGAACAGGTGAGCCGCCGGGCCCTGCGGGAACTCCCCAAGGGCACCTGGTCCCTGGCCGAGGAGCAGGACGACGGCCAGATCTACCGGGTCACTGTCACCATCACCGACGACCAGTTCGTCGTCGATCTGCGGGACAACCCGGAGCAGTCCCAGGGGCCCTTCAACATGAGCCGGGACGACACAGTGGTGGGCTGCCAGATGGCCTTCAAGAACATCACCTCGCCCCAGGACCGGGTGGCCAACGGCGGCACCTTCCGGCCCCTGCAGGTCCTGACCCGAAAGGGGACCGTCTTCGATCCGGAGTATCCCGCGGCCATGGGCATCTACTACGAGCTGGGCATCCGCCTCCACGACCTGATCATCCGCTGCATGGCCCCCCACATGCCGGATCGGCTGCCCGCGGGGAGCTTCTCCTCCATCTGTGGCACCCTCTTCGGCGGCATCCACCCGGACACGGGCCGCACCTACGCGGTCATCGAGCCGGAGCTGGGGGGGTGGGGTGGCTCCGCGCGCAAGGACGGCAACCCGGGCCAGTTCTCCGCCTTCCACGGAGAGACCTACAACTGCCCCGCGGAGGTGGCCGAGGCCCGCTACGGCGTCACCGTGGACTACCTGAGCTTCCACGACGAGGACGGGGGCGCGGGCCTGCACCGGGGCGGCAAAGGGGTCCGCATCGACTACCGCATCCGCTCGGACAAGGCCTGGCTCACCTTCGCCTACACCCGCTCCAAGGTCCCCCCCTGGCCCCTGGAGGGTGGGCAGCCGGGCTCCGCGAACCACATCATCATCCGTCGGGCCACCGGCGAGACGGAGCGCTACGCCGTGGCCAATGGCCTCACCCTGCACAGGGACGACGTGATCCAGATCATGACCGCCACCGGCGCGGGCTGGGGCGACCCCATGCAACGACCTCTGGAGCAGGTGGAGGAGGACCTGAAGAACGGCTACATCACCCTGGAACAGGCCAACCGCCACTACGGGCTGGAACGACGGAGACGCCAGCAGAAGGCCGCCCGAGCCTGAACCCCCACCGGGGGGGCCTCTGCCCCACCGCCGCGGAGATCCGAGCTTTCCATCCATCGTATCGTGCTCCACGAACACCCAAGGAGGACACCATGAGTTCCCGATCTCCACGTCCATCCCCCGAGATCCAGGCCCTGCTGGATCGCTATCTCCGGGGCGAGCTGAGCCGCCGGGACTTTCTCCGCACCGTGCTCGCGGTGGGGGGCCTCTCCGCGGCCCAGGCCATCCTGGCCGCCTGCGCGCCGGCCCCCCCTCCTTCCGGCGGGAGCCAGGCCGGCCCCGGTCCAACGGCCCAGGCCGGGGCCCCCACCGGGTCCGAGCCCCAGGTCCTCATCTACGCGGCCGGCCAGGACATCCCCACCATCGACCCCTCGGATCGGACCGACTACTCCATCGGCGCAGTGAGCCGGCAGCTCTACGACCGGCTCTTCCGCTTCGAGGGGGGCTGGCCCCAGCCCATCGAGCCCTGCCTCTGTGAACGCTACGAGGGCTCGGACGACGCCACCGAGTGGATCTTCTACCTGACGGACAGAGCGGTCTTCCACAACGGCGATCCGGTCACCGCGGAGGCGGTGGTCTACTCCTACCAGCGCACCCTGCGCTTCCAGAAACAGCGTTCCAGCGTCATCGCCCCCTTCCTGGACGAGAGCGGCATCCAGGCCCTGGACGACACCACCGTGCGCATGGTGCTCAAGAGCCCCTTCGGCGACTTCCCCCGCCTGCTGGCCTACCACGAACAGCCCATCGTGAACCCCAGGCAGGTGAAGGAGCACGAACAGGCCGGCGACGAGGGCGCGGCCTGGCTCCGGGAAAACGAGGCCGGCTCGGGGCCCTTCGTCATCAAGGAGTGGGAGCCGGGCAACCGCTACGTCTTCGAGGCCGTGCCGGACTACTGGCAGGGCTGGCCCGGGAAAGGCCGCCTGGCCGGCTTCGTCTGGCGCATCATCCGGGAGACCGCGGACCGGCGCATCGCCCTCCTGGCCGGGGAGGTGGACATCGCGGACACCATCTCCACGGACGACATCGACATCATCGCCAACACCCCCGGCTACCGCGTGGAGGAGAACTTCGGCCTCCTGGCGGGCTACGTGAAGATGAACAACCAGAAGGAGCCCACCTCGGATCTCCACTTCCGCAAGTTCATCGCCTATGCCATGGACTACGAGGCCCTGGTGGACGTGTTGGGCGGCCATGCCCAGCTCATGGTGGGGCCCATCCCCGAGGGCGTGCCCTACCACGATCCCGACGTCCAGCCCCTCTACCGCCACGACCTGGAGAAGGCCCGGGAACACCTGGACCAGACCCCCTGGAAGGACGGCGGCATCGAGCTGGACTACGTCTACGTCACCGGCCTGGACTTCGAGGAGCAACTGGGCCTCATCCTCCTGGAGCAGTTGGGCAAGTTCAACATCAAGGTGAACATGGTGCCCAAGGTCTGGCCCGACATGGTGGCTGCCTGCGGCTTCCCCGACACGGGCCCCCACCTGATCAACATCTTCGTGGACGCGGGCCCCATCCCCTACAACTGGTTCGCGGAGCAGTGGTATTCCAAGAGCTGGGACCGGGAGACCGGTGGCAGCTTCCAGACCTGCGATTTCTACCGGAACCCCCAGGTGGACACCCTGGTGGAGACCCTGCGGGGCGCGGTGGATCCCGGGGAGCAGGAGCAGATCGTCCAGGATCTCCAGCGGATCCTCATGGAGGAGATCCCCGGCCTGCCCGTCTACGTCATGCCCAACATCCTGGGCCTGAGCGAGCGGGTGCAGGGCTACGTCTACTACGGCGACATCAGCGTGGACTTCTGGCGGCTCTGGCTGGCCGACGCCTGACCCAAGACCACCATGCACCTGCGCTACTACATCCTGCGACGGCTGCTGCTCATCGTACCCGTCCTGGTGGGGCTCTCCCTGGTCACCTTCACCGTGGCCCGACTGGTGCCCGGGGACCCGGTCAAGCTGGCCGCGGGTCCCCGGGCCTCGCCCGAGGAGATCCAGCGCCTGCGGGAGGCGTTTGGCCTGGACCAGCCCCTGCCGGTCCAGTACCTCCAGTACATGCGGGGGGTGCTCCAGGGGGATCTGGGCCGCTCCATGATGAACGGCCGCCCGGTGACCACGGACCTGCGCCGCTACTTCCCCGCCACCCTGGAGCTGGTGCTGGTCTCCATGGTCCTGGCCGTGGTCCTGGGCATCCCCGGCGCGGTGGTGGCCGCGGTCTACCGAGACCGCTGGCCGGATCAGCTCTCCCGGGTCCTGGCCCTGGGCTCCATCAGCATGCCGGTCTTCTGGCTGGCCATCATGCTCCAGCTCCTCTTCGCCCAGTACCTGCGGGTGCTCCCGGTGAGCGGGCGGTTCGACGCCCGGGTCCCCTACCCGGAGACGATCACCGGCATGCTGATCCTGGACACCCTGCTCCGAGGCGACTGGACCAGCTTTCGCATCGCGCTGCGCCATCTTCTGCTGCCCGCGGTCTGCCAGTCCCTCCTGGCCCTGGCCCTGACCACCCGCTTCCTGCGCTCGGACATCCTGGACGTGCTCCAGCGGGACTTCGTGCGCATGGCCCGGGCCAACGGCATCCCGGAGCGGATCATCCTCTTCAAGTACGTGCTGAAGAACGCGCTGATCGCCACCGTCTCCATGCTGGGCTTCCTCTTCGGCTACTCCCTGGGGGGCTCGGTGCTCATCGAGACGGTCTTCGACTGGCCGGGGATCGGCCTCTACGCCATGAACTCGGCCCTGACCCTGGACTTCCAGCCCATCATGGGGATCACCCTCTTCGTGGGGCTGCTCTTCACCCTGGTCAACCTGGCCACGGACCTGCTTTACGGCCTGCTGGATCCACGGATCCGCTACGGATAGCACGGACAGGTGGGACATGACCTCGCGATCCTTTTCCCTGGATCCCCGCAGGGGCGGGTGGGCCCAGTGGCGGGAGGAACATCGGAGCTGGTGGGAGGAATGGCGGCGGGGCATCCATCGCTTCCGGCGCAGTCGGCTCTCCATGGTGGGCCTGGTGATGGTGCTCTCCCTGGTGGGGGTGGCCCTCACCGGCCCTTGGTGGGTGCCCCATCCCGAGGACGCCACCGGCGCCCTGCACATCAGCGAACGCTTCCAGCCCCCCAGTTGGGAACATCCCTTCGGCACGGACGAGGTGGGCCGGGATGTCTTCAGCCGAGTGGTGCTGGGGACCCGCATCTCCTTCCAGGTGGGGGCCATCATCCTCATCGTGGCCATCACCATCGGCGTGACCCTGGGCGGCATGGCCGGCTACTTCGGCGGCTGGGTCAACGAGGTCATCATGCGCGTCACCGACATCATGCTCACCTTCCCGGGCATCTTCCTGGCCCTGGCCATCACCGCGGCCCTGGGACCCGGCGTGCGCAACGCCATGCTGGCCCTCTCCATCACCTGGTGGCCGGGCTACGCACGGCTGGTCCAGGCCCAGGTCCTCTCCGCCCGAGAGGAGGACTACGTGGAGGCAGCCCGGGCCATCGGCGCGGGGCACGCCCGCATCCTCTTCCGCCACATCCTGCCCAACCTGCTCTCGGCCATCATCGTGAAGGCCTCCATGGACATCGGCTTCGCCATCCTGAACCTGGCCGCGTTGGGCTTCATCGGCGTGGGCGCGCAGCAGCCCACCCCGGAATGGGGCGCCATGGTGGCCTTTGGCCGGCGTTTCCTGCCCCACTACTGGTGGTACTCCACCTTCCCAGGGCTGGCCATGTTCTTCACGGTCTTCGGCTTCAACATGCTGGGGGACGGCCTGCGGGACGTGCTGGATCCCCAGAGCCGGCACGGGGTGTAGGAGGGGAAGGAGGAAGAAATGGAGAGGAGGGAGCCAGGGATCTTGGTTGCACTGCCCAGCTAGGCCTCGACAGCGAACTGCATCTCGGTGGCTTTCTCCACCGTCTTCGATGCCCGCAGGATCTCGATACGCACGAGCTGGTTGTCATAGCCCAGATCGGCAATGACGCCGGGCCGCAGTTCGGTGCTTTCCCGGATGGGCTCTTCCCGGAGGGTGATCACAAGGGTGTCCGTTTCCTTGTCGTAGAGCACTTTCATGGCGTTCACTCCTTCAGGTAGCGGTCGATCTGGGAAGTCTTGTAGACAGTGACAACGACAAGTTCGTCTGCAGTCTCTTCCACCACGACCCGTAGGAGCATCTCTTTCTGCAGAACAGGATCGAAGTACACCCGCATCCGGATGGAGCGGCCCGGTGGATCGGGGGCCACATGCTGGGGGGCAACAGGACATGCTCCACCATGCCCCGCTCGATCTCCCGCTCCTCCAGGCTGCGCAGGGCATGGGTTGTCCACCGGATCGCTTTCATGGCCGGACATTCCCTGAACTGGGCTTTGCCTGTCTCATCATAACATTCACATGGCAGCTTCGACAAGGACTTTGCAATCGACATGGATCGCTCCGCTCCGCTGGTAGCCATCCGCGACCTGCGGCTCAACTTCCACACTTTCGAAGGCGTGGCCAGGACCCTGGTGGGGGTGGACCTGACCCTGCGCCGAGGGGATGTGCTGGGCCTGGTGGGGGAGACCGGCTGCGGCAAGACCATGACCGCGCTCAGCATCCCCCGGCTGATCCCCTGCCCGCCCGGGGAGATCGTGGCCGGCCAGGTCCTCTTCGACGGCCAGGACGTGCTGGCCAAGTCCGAAGCGGAGATGCAGGAGCTACGGGCCCGGCGTATGGCCCTCATCTTCCAGGACCCCACCACCAACCTGAATCCGGTCTTCACCATCGAGGAGCAGATGGTGGACGCCATCCTCAGCAAACAGGGGATCCGCTCCCTCTGGAGCTACACCCCCGTGGCCCGGCTGCTCCCCACGCCCCGGGAACAGCGCCGCCAGGCCCGGCAGGTGGCGGTGGAGATGCTGCGCCGGGTGGGCATCCCCCAACCGGAACGGCGCATCCACAGCTACCCCCACGAGTTCAGCGGCGGCATGAAGCAGCGGGTGCTCATCGCCATGGCCGTGGCCGGCCGGCCGGACCTCCTCATCGCGGACGAGCCCACCACGGCCCTGGACGTCTCCATCCAGGCCCAGATCCTGCGCCTCTTCAAGCGCCTGGTCCAGGAGTTCCACCTGACCGTGCTCCTCATCACCCACAACCTGGGGGTGGTGGCCCGGACCTGCAACCGGGTGGCGGTGATGTACGCCGGCCGGGTGGTGGAGGAGGGAGATGTGCGCAGCATCTTCAAGAACCCCCAGCACCCCTACACCCAGGGTCTGCTCCGGGCCCTGCCCACCCGGGAACACCGCAAGGGCGAGCTGGAGGGCATCCCGGGCTCCATCCCCAGCCCCCTTGCCCCACCATCGGGCTGTCGCTTCCATCCCCGCTGTCCCCATGCCCTGGCCGTCTGTCCGGAAGAACCCCCGCCGATGCTCCCCATGGGACCGAACCACCGGGTAGCCTGCTATCTCTACGCCGACCACGGCCCCGCAGGCGCGGGGGAAGACCTGGACGATGCCCCTGCTCTCCTCGGAGATGCATCATGAGCCGCCAACCGCTGCTGGAAGTCCACCGCCTGCGCAAGTACTACCCCATCCGAGGCGGCCTCTTCCGCCGGACCATCGGCCAGATCCGGGCGGTGGACGACGTGAGCTTCGCCGTCTATCCCGGCGAGGCCCTGGGCCTGGTGGGCGAGTCGGGATCGGGCAAGACCACCCTGGGCAAGACCGTGCTGCGCCTCCAGGAGCCCACAGGGGGCCGGATCCTCTTCCAGGGGGAGGACCTGACCGGGCTGCCCGCGGACGAGCTGCAACGCCGCCGGGCCCACATGCAGATGGTCTTCCAGAACCCCTACTCCTCCCTCAACCCCCGCATGAAGGTGAAGGAGATCGTGGCCGAGCCCCTGGTCATCCACGGCCGGAGCAAGGGACGCCCGCTGTTCGAGCGGGTCCGAGAACTCATCCGGCGGGTGGGATTGGACGAGGCCCATCTCTACCGCTATCCCCACGAGTTCAGCGGCGGCCAGCGCCAGCGCATCGGCATCGCCCGAGCCCTGGCCCTGGAACCCCGCCTCCTGGTGCTGGACGAACCCACCTCGGCCCTGGACGTGTCGGTCCAGGCCCAGATCCTGAACCTGTTGGTGGACCTGCAGGAGGAACTGGGGCTGACGTACCTGTTCATCTCCCACGATCTGGGGGTGATCCGCTACATCTGCGACCGGGTGGCCCTCATGTACCTGGGCCGCATCGTGGAGCTGGCCCCGGTGGAGACCATCTTCGAACGCCCCCTGCACCCCTACACCCAGGCCCTGCGCTCGGCCATGCCCGAGCCCGATCCGGACGCCCAGGAAGAGGAGATCCTGCTGGAAGGGGAGGTCGACGTCGTGGATCCCGGCTTTCCTGGCTGTCGCTTCGCCCCCCGCTGCCCCGCAGCCCAGATCGACCGCTGCCAGGCGGAGGAGCCCCCCTTGCAGGAGGTGGCGCCCGGCCACTGGGTGGCGTGTCATCTGGTAGAGAGCGGCGAGGAGGGAGGCGGCGGAAGGGGCAAAGGGTGAAAAGAGCAAGGAGTGAAGGGTAAGGAGCAATAAGTAAGTCGTTTCCTTTCTCTCACCGAGCACCACGAGGAGTCCTCCATGCGCATCGGTATCGACGTAGGCGGCACCAACACAGACGCGGTGGTCATGGACGGCCGAAAGGTGGTGGGCTGGACCAAGACCCCCACCACACCGGACGTGACCTCCGGCATCACCGCAGCCCTGCGCCAGGTCCTGGCCGATACCCAGGTCCGGCCCGAGCAGATCGATGCGGTGATGATCGGCACCACCCACTTCACCAACGCGGTGGTGGAACGCCGGCGCCTGACCCCCACCGCGGCCCTGCGCATCGGCCTGCCGGCCACCGCGGCCCTGCCCCCCATGGTGGACTGGCCCCCGGATCTGCGGGAGACCATCGGAGGCCACAGCTACCTGGTCCACGGCGGCTTCGAGTTCGATGGCCGGGAGATCGCCCCCCTGGGCGAGGCGGAGATCCGGGAGGCCGCCCGGGATATCCAGGCCAAGGACATCCGGGCCGTGGCCGTCTCCTCCGTCTTCTCCCCGGTGAACCCAGAGCACGAGGTACGGGCCAGGGAGATCCTCCAGGAGGTGATCCCCGATGTCCAGGTGACCCTCTCCCACGAGATCGGACGCATCGGCCTGCTGGAGCGGGAGAACGCGGCCATCATGAACGCCTGCCTCACGGACCTGGCCCACACCATCGTGGCCGCCTTCCGCCAGGCCCTGACCGACATGGGCATCCACGCGCCCTTCTACCTGAGCCAGAACGACGGCACCCTGATGGGCGCGGACTTCGTGGAGAGGTACCCGGTCCTCACCTTCGCCTCCGGCCCCACCAACAGCATGCGGGGCGCGGCCTTCCTCTCCGGCATCCGCGACGGCGTGGTCGTCGACATCGGCGGCACCACCTCGGACGTGGGGGTGCTGGTCCAGGGCTTCCCCCGGGAGGCCTCGGTCGCGGTGGAGGTGGGCGGCGTGCGGACCAACTTCCGCATGCCCGATGTGTACTCCATCGGCCTGGGCGGCGGCAGCCTGGTCCGCACAGACCCCCTGACCATCGGTCCCCAGAGCGTGGGCTACGAGCTGACCGAGAAGGCTCGGGTCTTCGGCGGGGATGTGCTCACGGCCACGGACATCGCGGTGGCGGCCGGGCTGGCGGAGATCGGGGATCCCGGCCGGGTGGCCCACCTGGATCCGGCCCGGGTGCAGGACGCACTGGGCCGACTTCGCCAGATGCTGGAGGAGGCGGTGGACCGCATGAAGACCAGCCCGGATCCGGTGCCGGTGATCCTGGTGGGGGGCGGCACCATCCTGGTGGCCGGTGAGCTAGCTGGGGCCTCGGAGCTCATCCGTCCGGATCACTTCCCGGTGGCCAACGCCATCGGCGCGGCCATCGCCCAGGTGGGCGGCGAGACGGACCGGGTCTTCTCTCTGGCCGAGATCTCCCGGGAGGAAGCCCTGGACCAGGCCAAACGAGAGGCCACGGAGAAGGCCATCGCCGCGGGGGCCAGGCCCGAGACGGTGGCCATCGTGGACATCGAGGAGGTGCCCCTGGCCTACCTGCCCGGCAACGCCACCCGGATCCGGGTCAAGGCCGTGGGCGACCTGGACATGAAGGGACGCGGGCCATGAGCTGGACCGTGGACCCGGACGCGCTGGAGTCCATCGCCATCGGCGCGGGCATCCTGGGCACCGGGGGCGGAGGCAACCCCTACCTGGGCAAGCTGCGCATCCGCACCCTCATGGCCCAGGGCCGCTCGGTGCAGGTGGTCTCCGTGGACGAGCTGGCCGACGACGCGGTGGTCATCGGCGTGGGCGGGATCGGCGCCCCCACCGTGGGCATCGAGCGCCTGCCCCGAGGAACCGAGCCGGTGGAGGCGGTGCGAGCCCTGGAGGCCTACGCCGGCGTCCAGGCCGATGCCCTGGTCTCGGTGGAGGTGGGGGGCAGCAACTCCATCGTGCCCATGATCGTGGCCGCCTACACCGGCCTGCCCGTGGTGGACGCGGACGGCATGGGCCGGGCCTTCCCCGAAGTGCAGATGACCAGTTACCACATCTATGGTATCTCCCCCACCCCTGCCGTCCTGTGCGACGCCCATGGCCAGGTGGCCATCTTCGACCGCATCTCGGATCCCCGCACCCTGGAGCGCATGGCCCGGGTGGTGACCGTCGAGATGGGCTGCCGGGGGGATCTGGCCAGCCCCATCATGGCCGCGGCAGACCTTCGCCGCACAGCCATCCTCCACACTCTGACCCTGTCTCGCCGAGTTGGCGACGCGGTGCGGCAGGCCCGCCGGGCCCATGGGGATCCCGGCCAGGCCGTCCTCTCCGTCACCGGGGGGCTGGAGATCTTCCGGGGCAAGATCGTGGAGGTGGAGCGGCGCACCACCCGGGGCTTTGCCCGGGGCCGGGTCACCCTCACCGGGCTGGGGCCCTACCGGGGCGCCAGCATGGCCATCGATTTCCAGAACGAGAACCTGATCGCCTGGCGGAACGGGCAGCCGGTGGTCACCGTGCCGGACCTGATCTGTGTCCTGGACATGGAGAGCGGCGAGCCCATCACCACGGAGCTGCTGCGTTACGGCTACCGGGTCACCGTGCTGGGCATCCCCTGCGATCCCAAGATGGCCACGCCCCAGGCCCTGGCGTACGTGGGCCCCGGCTGCTTCGGCTACGACGTGGTCTACCGGCCCCTGCGGGAGCGGCTGGCCGTGTGAGCCGGATAGGGGAGCGCCTTGCCTGTACCGGTTGTCAGCACCGGCCATCCGTGCTATATTTTGTCCATGTAAACGGTTAAATAAATGGGCAACTAGCTCGGAGCCCGAAGATCCGGATGCAGGAGGACAACCATGACCAAGACCGTGTCCGCCACCGAGGCCAAAGCTCGCCTCGGGGCATTGATGCAGCAGACTGCTGAGGAGGACGAGCCCATCGTGATCGTGACCCGGGGCAAACCCAAGGCAGTCCTTCTCTCCTATGAAAAGTACTCGGAGATGCAGGCCGTTGCAGAGGAGGCCCGCCGTCAGCAGCTTCTGGAGCGTCTTGACGCTCTGGGTCAACGTTTGCAGGCAGGCGAACACAGACTCAGACCCGAGGAGGCCGAGCAGCTTGCCGAGCGCTTCGGCCGAGAGTTCGTGGAGGAGCTGATCGCCTCGGGCAAAGTCCAGTACAAGGGCCAGTAACCGGTGCGCGTGCTCCTGGACGCCAACATTTTCATCAGTTTCCTCCTCCATCCCGACGCGGACAGCCCGTACGCGACCATCGTCCGGGCGGCGGTGGCTGGGCAGTACACGCTGCTCGCGCCAGCGGAATTGCTGGCGGAGTTCGGCGCTCGGGTTCGAACCAAGCCCTACCTGGTTCGTCACATCGCGCCGGAGGACGTAGACGCCTTCATCGAGATTGTCAGGGGTGTGGCGGAGGCGCTGCCTACGCTGGATGTCCCGATTCCTGCGGTAACCCGGGATCCCAAGGACGACTATCTGTTGGCCTATGCTGTTCTCGCCCGGGCCAACTATCTGGTCACCGGAGACAAGGACCTGCTGGTGCTGGGCCAGGTGGAAGGCGTCTCCATCGTGACACCCCGGGAGTTTCTCCATTTTCTTGATCCATCGTGAGATCCGGTGTTCTCGCCGGCCTCTGTTACTGAACGCGAAACGAGGAGGAATCATGCGGTATCTGGATGTGCAGAACGTCAAGGACCTGGCCCTGGGGGCTGCTGTCCTGGGCGCCGGCGGTGGGGGCGACCCCTACATCGGCATGCTGATGGCCGTCCACGCCATTGAGACCCACGGTCCCGTCCCCCTGCTCTCCCTGGAAGAGGTGGACGACGAGATGGTGGTGGCCCCCGCGGCCATGATGGGCGCGCCCACGGTGATGGTGGAGAAGCTGCCCCGAGGCAGCGAGGCCGTCCATGCCTTCCAGGCCCTCTCCGCCTTTCTGGGCCGGTCCATTGGGGCCACCATGTCCATCGAAGCCGGCGGGCTGAACTCCACCATCCCCTTGACCGTGGCCGCGGAGCTGGGCATCCCCATGGTGGACTGCGACGGCATGGGCCGGGCCTTCCCAGAGATCCCCATGGTCACCCACACCCTCTACGGCATCTCCGCCACCCCCTTCGCCATGGCCGACGAGCGGGGCAACAGCGTCATCCTGGAGACCATCGACAACCACTGGACGGAGCGGTTTGCCCGCAGCGTCACCGTGGACATGGGGGCCACCGCGCTCATCGCCTGCTACAGCACCACGGGCAGACAGCTCAAGGAGGCCGCGATCCCGGCCACCATCACCCTGGCCGAGACCATCGGCCGCACCATCCGGGAAGCTCGGGCCCACCACGAGGATGTCCTGGCCGCGGTCCTGGAGGTGACCGGGGGCTTCGAGGTCTTCCGAGGCAAGATCGCGGATGTGCAGCGGCGCACGATGGCCGGCTTCGCCCGGGGCGAGGCCCGGTTCGAGGGCATCGAGGGGTACCAGGGCCGCCGGCTGGAGCTCCACTTCCAGAACGAGAACCTGGTGGCCCTGGAGAACGGAGAGGTGCGGGTCTCCGTGCCGGACCTGATCGCGGTCCTGGATCTGGAGACGGGCCAGCCCATCACCACGGAGGGGTTGCGCTACGGCTTCCGGGTGGCGGTGTTGGGCATTCCCTGTTCGCCCAAATGGCGCACACCGGAGGGGCTGGCATTGGTGGGCCCCCGCTACTTCGGCTACGACGTGGACTACGCGCCGGTGGAGGAGCGCTTCGGCTGAACCCGTCCCCCATGGGGCCTGCACCCCCTCCCCCAGGCCAGTCGACCAGGCCTCGCGACAGATCCGGTCCCCGGACAGAGTCGAACCGCTTTTCAGCATGGCTCTGTCGGGCCGGGGGGAGGAACCGGACTCTCCACCCCGCGCGGCGGACCCTCTCCTTGCCAGGCCATCCCGGATCGCGTACACTGGGACCATGGACCCAGAAGACCGTCCCCCTGCCCAGACCGAAGACCATGGGGATGCCAGCCCACTGGCCCGGCGCAGTCAGGAGCTGGCCATCCTCAACGCCATCGCCGCCGCGTTGAACGGCACCCTGGACCTGGACGAGGCCCTGGGGACCGCGCTGGCCCTGGTGGCGGAGCTCCTGGGCCTGGAGACGGGCTGGGTCTTCCTCCTGGACGAGGAGACGGAGGAGTTCTACCTGGCCGCGGCCCAACACCTGCCCCCGGGCCTGGCCGACGATCCGGATCGGCTGGCCGGCTCCTGCTACTGCCTGGACACCTACCTGGCCGGGGACATGGAGGGCGCGGCCAACGTGAACGTGGTGCTCTGCAGCCGCCTGCACAACCTGATGAGCGGCACGGCCGGCCTGGCCTACCACGCCAGCATCCCTCTCTACGCTCGGGGCAAGCGGGTAGGGGTGCTCAACGTGGCCAGCCCGGACTGGCAGGAGCTCTCCCCGGAGGACCTGCGCCTGCTCCACACAGTGGGCGACCTGCTGGGCATGGCGGTGGAGCGGACCCGCCTCTTCGCCCGCAGCGCGGAGGTGGGCGCCCTGCGGGAGCGAAACCGGCTGGCCCGGGAGATCCACGACACCTTGGCCCAACGCCTCACGGCCATCATCCTCCACCTGGAGACCAGCGAGGCCCTGTTGGAGGCCGGCGCGGCACCTGCCCAGGTGACGGAGGCGGTGAACCGGGCCCTGACCCTGGCCCGCATCGGCCTGGAGGAGGCCCGACGCTCGGTGGCGGATCTCCGGGCCGCGCCCCTGGAGGGCCGAACCCTGGTGGAGGCCCTGGAACAGTTGGTGGCCAACGCGGGCCTGCCCGTGGCCTGGCGTGTGGCAGGGAGCATCCGGCCTCTGCCCGTCCGGGTGGAGGTGGCCCTCTACAGGATTGCAGAGGAGGCCCTCCGCAACGTGGTGGAACATGCCCAGGCCTCCCAGGTCCAGCTCCTGCTCACCTTCCGGCCCCGCGAAGTGCGCCTGGACATCACCGACGATGGCGTGGGCTTCGAGCCCCAGCAGACCCCCGGGGACGCGTTCGGCATCCGGGGCATGCGGGAACGGGCCCAGCTTCTGGGCGGCCGCCTTTCCATCCAGAGCCAGCCAGGCCAGGGCACCCATCTCCAGGTCATCCTGCCCGTGGGAGGCCAGACGTGAACGGACCCATCCGGATCCTGGTGGCCGACGATCATCCCATTGTGCGAGACGGCCTACGGGCCGTGCTGGAGACCCAACCCGATCTCGTCGTCGTGGGCGAGGCGGCCAGTGGCCCGGAGGTCCTGGAACAGGTCGCCGGCCTGGGGCCCGATATCCTGCTCCTGGACCTGGAGATGCCCGACCTGGATGGGGTCCAGGTGCTCCGGGCCCTGGCAACCCAGGGCTCCCCGGTGCGGGTGCTGGTCTTCACCGCCTACGACGCAGACGCCCAGGTCATGGGAGCCGTGCAGGCCGGAGCCCAGGGCTACCTGCTCAAGGGCGCGCCCCGGGAGGAGCTCTTCCGGGCCGTGCGCACCGTGGCCGGGGGCGGGGTCTGGATCCAGCCCCAGGTGGCCCGCACGCTGGTAGGCCATGTTCGGGGCGATGCCGACCCCCTCACACCTCGGGAGCAAGAGGTGTTGCAACTGGTGGCCCAAGGGCTGGCCAACAAGCAGATCGCGGCCCGTCTGGGCATCACCGAGCGGACGGTCAAGCTCCACGTGAGCAACATCCTGGGCAAGCTGGGCGCGACCAACCGTACGGATGCGGCCACCCTGGCCGTGCAACGGGGCCTGGTGCGTCTCCAACCCCGCCTCTAACCCCGTTCGTCGTGCCCACCTCCGCTCGCCTCCCGTTCGTCGTGCGCGCTTCAGCGCGCTTCCCGTTCGTAGTGCGCGCTTCAGCGCGCATTCTAGAATGGATCTACGCACTGAAGTGCGCACTACCAACCCCAACCTCGAACCCGTTCATAGTGCTCGTCGTGCCCGCTTCCGCGCACCTCCTGTTCGTAGTGCGCGCTTCAGCGCGCCTTCCGGACTGGCGCGGGTATCTACGCACTGAAGTGCGCACTACCAACCCCAACCTCGAACTCGTTCATAGTGCTCGTCGTGCCCGCTTCCGCTTCGCTTCCCGTTCGTAGTGCGCGCTTCAGCGCGCCTTCTGGAATGTATCTACGCACTGAAGTGCGCACTACCAACCCCAACCTCGAACTCGTTCATAGTGCTCGTCGTGCCCGCTTCCGCTTCGCTTCCCGTTCGTAGTGCGCGCTTCAGCGCGCCTTCTGGAATGTATCTACGCACTGAAGTGCGCACTACCAACCCCGACCTCGAACTCGTTCATAGTGCTCGTCGTGCCCGCTTCCGCTTCGCTTCCCGTTCGTCGCGCCCGCTTCAGCGCGCCTTCTGGAATGTATCTGCGCACTGAAGTGCGCACTACCAACCCCAACCTCGAACCCGTTCATAGTGCTCGTCGTGCCCGCTCCCGCGCGCTTCCCGTTCGTAGTGCGCGCTTCAGCGCGTATTCTGGAATGTATCTACGCACTGAAGTGCGCACTACCAACCCCAACCTCGAACCCGTTCATAGTGCTCGTCGTGCCCGCTTCCGCTTCGCTTCCCGTTCGTCGCGCCCGCTTCAGCGCGCCTTCTGGAATGTATCTGCGCACTGAAGTGCGCACTACCAACCCCAACCTCGAACCCGTTCATAGTGCTCGTCGTGCCCGCTTCCGCGCACCTCCTGTTCGTAGTGCGCGCTTCAGCGCGCCTTCTGGAATGTATCTGCGCACTGAAGTGCGCACTACCAACCCCAACCTCGGTTCATAGTGCTCGTCGTGCGCGCTTCAGCGCGCATTCTGGAATGTATCTGCGCACTGAAGTGCGTACTACCAACCCCAACCTCGAACCCGTTCATAGTGCTCGTCGTGCCCGCTTCCGCGCACCTCCCGTTCGTCGTGCGCGCTTCAGCGCGCATTCTAGAATGTATCTACGCACTGAAGTGCGCCAACCTCCCTCACCTGGACGAAAGTACAGGCCCTGCGATGTCCCCTCGCCGGATGGCTGGAGGCACAGGACCGTGGTATGCTGAGCACGAAGAAAGCGCCCACGCCACGGGAACTTGACAACCATCCTGCATCCATCGTTTCCCAGAAGAGGAGCCCCGACATGACCTGCCTCCGAACTGGCCCAAGGGCCCGATGGGCCGTCCTCCCAACAGCTGTGACTCTGCTTGCCCTGGGGATCCCCGGCCAGGCCCTGGCCCACGGGGGCGGAGAGGGCCAGGCCTCGGTGTTGGCCGGCCCTTTGGCCTGGGGCTTCCTGCTCTTCGGCCTGGCCGTCATCGCGGGCGTGGCCATCATCCTCTTCACCGGCCAGAGGAAGCCGGAACCGGTGACGCCGGAGCGCTTCCACGCGGGGAAAGGGATCGGCGGCTACGTGGCCAAGATGCGTCTCTTCAGCCGCAACGCCCGGCTCTATATGGTCCACGTGGTGGGCATGGACGTGATCCACGGCACCTGGATGGTCCTCTTCAACCTCTATCTGCTGGAGCTGGGTTTCCCCATCGCCTTCATCGGCCTGCGCATCCTCCTGGCCTCCATCACCCGGGCCCTCTTCGCGGTGCCGGCCGGCCTCATCTCGGACCGGTTGGGACGGAAGCTCTCCTTCATCCTGGGGGACGGAGGCGGCGCGGTCATGTCCCTCATCGCCATCTCCACGGGCAACCCGGCCCTGCTCCTGGCCACCGGGGCCCTAAGCGGCGTCTTCAGCGCGATACACGGGGTGGCAGAGCCGGCCTTCATGGCGGAGAACTCCGCGGACTACGAGCGGGTCCATCTCTTCAGCGTGGCCGAGGGCACCCGGACCGCCGCGGCCATCATCGGCTCCGTCCTGGCCGGCCTGGTGCCCTTGCTCCTGGCCGGCACAGGCCCAGACGCCACCATCCAGACCTACCGACTGGTGGCCTACGCAGGGATCGGGGGCTGGTTCGCCTCCCTCATCCCCGCGCTCATGCTGGAGCAGACCGCGCTCCCCAGCGCTCCGGTGACCGGCCTGCGGGACCTATTCGCCAACGTCACCCACCCGGACCGGATCTGGCGGCTCACCGCGCCGGAGGTGGTTCTGGCCTTCGGCGCCGGGTTCGTCCTGCCTCTGCTCAACGTCTTCTTCCACCAGGGCCTGGGCAGTCTGGAGGTGGAGATCGGGGTCACCTTCGCCGCGGGGCAGGCCTTCCTGGTGGGGGCGGCCTTCCTGGCGCCTCTGCTAGCCCAACGCCTGGGCAAAGTACGCTCTGTGGTCCTCACCCGGCTGGCCGCGGTGCCCTTCCTGGTTCTCCTGGCCTTCTCGCCGAACGTGGGCAGCGCTCTGGGCTCTGTTCTTACCGTGGCCGGGCTGGCCCACATCGCCCGCATCACCCTCATGAACATGGCCGGTCCTATCCGCGCCGCCTTTGCCATGGAGCTGCTGGATCCGGGGGAGCGGGGAACCCAGGTGGGGGTCCAGATGGCTCTGGCCGGCGCGGTCTCGGGCCTGGGAAGCTTTCTGGGCAGCCGCCTGATGGACACGGGGAACTACCAGGCGCCGTTCATGGTCATGGCCGCCTTCCTGACCGTCTCGGCCCTGCTCTTCTGGCGCTTCTTCGCCGGCCAGGAAAGGGAGATGGCCCTGGATACAGCCCAGGTCAGCGCGGCGGATTGAACGCCCTCCACAGCGGAGGCGACATGGCCGAACTCGGAGGCCGCACGCCCCCAATCCCCCTCAGCAGAGCACCATTCCCCCATCCACCTCGATGGCCTGGCCCGTGAGGTAGCGGGCATCCTCGGAGGCCAGAAAGGCCACCACTCCGGCCATCTCCCAGGGCTCCGCGATCCGCTTCATGGGGCAGTCCTCCGCCCGCATGGCCAGCCACGCCTCCCCGCTCATCCCCAGGGAACCCCCGATCTGCTCTGCCACCTGTCGCACCATGTCCGTGAGGGTGTTTCCCGGGCAGAGCGCGTTGACCGTCACCCCGTAGGGGGCCAGCTCCATGGCCACGGAGCGGGTCAGGCCGATGACCCCGCTCTTGGACGCGGAGTAGGCCGCGTTGCCGGGGAAGCTGGTCTTCCCGGCCATGCTGGAGATATTGACGATGCTCCCCCATCCTTGGGACCGGAGGATGGGGGCCACGGCCTGGTTCACCAGGAAGACACCGGTCAAATTGGTGGCCAAGGTCTTCTGCCACTCCTCCAGGGGAACCTGGTCCAGAGGACCCCCGGTGAAGATCCCCGCGGAGGCCACCACCACGTCCAAGCGCCCCCAGCGCTCCATCACCTGGGAGACCGCGCCCTGCACCGCCTCCCTGTCCCGCACGTCCCCGGTGATGGCCAGGGCCTCCACCCCCAACTCCCGGCAATGGGCCACAGTCTCCTGGTTGGCCGTCTGGTCCAGGTCGAAGCTGGCCACGTGAGCCCCTTCCTGGGCAAAGCGCAGGGCGCAGGCCCGACCGATCCCCTTGGCGCCCCCGGTGATGAAGGCCACCTGGCCCACAAAACGGCGGCAGATGGTTTCCGTCACGCTGCTTCCCTCCCTGTTGGATCCCGAGCTTCTCCGGCCCACTCTCGCACTGCCTTCCGATAGCGAACGAACAGCTCCCGATAGATCCGCTCCCTCTCCCCATCCGGCGTCACCGTCCGGGCCACCGAAGCCGAGCCCCAGGTCCGGCCTTCCTCCAGCCCGGGAAAGAGGCCACTTCCCGCCCCGGCCAGGAGCGCCGCGCCCAGAGCGGGCCAGTGCTCTCCCTGGGGCAGGTGGATGGCCAGGCCCGTCACATCCGCCAGGATGGCTGGCCAGAGGGCGCTGCGAGCCCCGCCGCCCACCATCCACAGGGCATCCACGGGCAGGCCGGCCGCCTGCACCGGATCCAGGGCCCAGGCCAGCTCGTAGGCCCCGCTCTCCAGGATGGCCCGGGCCATCTCCCCCCGGCTGTGCTCCAGGCCCAGGCCCAGGAAGCCACCGGCCCGGCTGGTGGACGGATCCCGGTGGCCGCCGGTCATGGGCAGGAAGAGGAGCCCACGGCTGCCTGGCCGGGTCTCGGCCAGCTCCCGGTCCAGAGCGGCGAAACGGGCCTCCCGGGGCGCAGGGCGAGCAGGGTCCGGCCCCTGCCAGGCCTGGGCCACCCACCACTCCAGGGACGCGCCCAGCCCGCCCAAGGACTGGGAGATCGTCCAGCGGTGGGGCAACACGTGGCCGCTCACGTCCAGGGTGGCGGGCAGGCCCGGCGGATCCGGCCGGTCCGTGACGCCGGTGAGGACCCAGGCCGTGCCACAGGCCAGGAGGAAGCGCCCCGGCTGGGTGATGCCCAGGGCCAGGGCGGTGCAGGCCTGGTCGTGGCCGCCGTTGACCACCACCGCGTCCTGGGGCAGGCCGGTGGCCTGGGCCGCCTCCGGGCGAAGACGGCCGATCACGGCGCCGCTGGGCCGCACCGGGGAGAGCCGCTCCGGGGAGATGCCGGCCAGGGCGCAGAGCTCCGGGCTCCAATCCCCGGTGCGCACGTCCAGGAGCTGCAGGCCCGCGGCGTTGGAGGGGTTGGTGGCGAAACGTCCCGTGAGCCGGTGGGCCAGGAAGTCGTTCACCGAGAGGATGCGCCGGGCCCGTCCCAGGAGCGCGGGCATCTCCTCCCCCAGCCAGGCCAGAGTGGGCAGGCCCAGCCCAGGGTGCAGGGACCAGCCGCTCACGGCCCGGATCGTGGATCCCCGTCCTTCCGCCCGCCAGCGGGCCACCAGAGCCGCGCTGCGGCCGTCCATCCAGGTGATGAAGGGGGCCAGGGGGCGTCCCGTCTCGTCGGCCAGGAGGAGGGAGCCGCTCTGGGCGGCCATGGCCAGGCCGCGCACCTGCAGCTCCGGCGCCTGGGCGGTGGCAGCCTGGGCGGCCCGGAGCAGGGCCTGCCACAGGGTCTCCGGGTCCTGTTCCACCCAGCCCGGGCGGGGCGTGGCGAGGGGATAGGCCACCCGGGCTTCCCCGCGGATGGCCCCGTCCGTGTCGAAGAGCACGGCCTTGACGGAGGAGGTCCCCACGTCCAGCCCCAGGATGCCTGAGGGCATGGTGAACGCCTCAGCCGTGTTGGCGCTTTCGGTGGCCGAAGCGCTGCCCCCCGTCCACGGGCAGGACCACGCCGGTGACGAAGGGGGCCTGGACCAGGTAGAGGACCGCCTGGGCCACGTCCTCGGGCGTGCCCCAGCGGCCCAGGAGAGTCTGGCGGGCCAACTTCTCCACCCGCTCTGGGTCGTAGTCCGGCGGGGGCAGGACCGGCCCGGGTGCCACCGCGTTGACCCGGACGGTGGGGGCCAGTTCCAGGGCCAGCTGCCGGGTCAGCCCCAGGAGAGCGGTCTTGCCCACGCTGTGGGCCGCGAAGTGGGGCCAGGGCTCGAAGGCGGCCAGGTCCAGGATGTTGACCATGGCGCCCTCTCCCTTGGCCAGCATGAGGGGCGCCACCGCGTTGGCGCAGTAGAAGGAGCCGTGGATGAGTACGTTGGTGACCCGGTGCCAGCCGGTCAGGTCCTGGGTGGGAAAGGGGGTGGTCTGCCAGGGAGAGGCGCTGTTGACCAGGATGTCCACCCCGCCGAAGCGCTCCTGGGCCGCGGCCACCATGGCCTCCACCTGGCGATGGTCTCCCACGTCCGCCTGGATGGCCAGCCCGTCCACGCCCAACGCCTGGACCTGGGCCACGGTCTCCTGGGCCGCCTGGGCGGAGGAGTGGTAGTTGACCACCACGTTGGCGCCGGCCCGGGCCAGGGCCAGAGTGATGGCCTTGCCCACCCGGTGGGCGCCGCCGGTGATCAGGGCGGTCTTGCCTTTGGGATCCATGGCGTTCCTCGTGTGCGATGCGTGGATCTGGGTTAGCCGCGCCGAATGCGAGAGACCGGGCTCAGGGCCCGGATCTGGGCCTCCAGCCGGGCCCGGAGGGGCTCGAACTCGGCCAGGAGATCCGGCTCGGGCCAGAGGCGCAGGTTGCTGTCCAGCAGGAGCATGGCGGCCTGGGCGGCCCCGGCCAGCAGGGAGATGGCCATCTCCAGGTCGTCCCGCACCCGCTCACAGACCCAGGAGCGGGCCTCCTGGAGCTGGGTCGCCGCCCCCACGGCCAGAGAGCCCACCTGGGACGGAGCCTGACAGAGGAGCCGCTGTCCCTGGAGTTCCTGGCCGGTCTCCCGCAGAGCCACGAAGCGGGCGATGGCCTCCGCGTCCTGGTCGGCCCAGCTGAGCAGCAGGTCCACGGTGGTGGACACGCGCTGGATGGCCGCCTCCACGGAGGGCTCTGTCAGCGCCTGGTCCTCCCGGCTGATGGCCAGGCAGGCCCGCCCCAGGGCCGCAGCCTGGGCCGCGGAGGCCGCGATCACCGCGCCGGCCATGGCGTGACGCTGGTTCTGCACGGTCTCCACGAAAGAGCGGAGGGTCTGATGGGTGATGGGAATGGGGTTGGGCATGATCCGATGCAACGGGAAAGGACGATCCGTGAAACGTGACGACAGAGGTGATGGTGGGCCATCGGAGGCTCAGGGAACGCCTCCCGTGGGTCGATGCGCGGCGATGTAGGCGGACTGGACGCTCTGGGCTGTGTCGAAGTAGGTGCGCCAGTAGTGGAGCTTGCCCTGGCAGACCGCGAAGAAGGCGTAGTCGTGGTCCTCGCCCCGGCGGCCGGTGGCGATGTGGGTGCAGGCGAAGGTCTGCTGACAGACGCCCCAGTGGGGGTGGTCCGGGTCGATGATGAAGCGGTGGGGCGTGACCCGGGTGTCCCGATGGTTGGCCATGTAGGTGCGGGACATGGCCAGCACCGCCTCCCGACCGGCCAGGTAGGTCCAGGGCGGGGAGAGGTGCACCTGGTCGTGGACGATGGCCTGGATGAGGGAGATGTCGCTCTCGTTCCAGGCCCGGGCCAGGGTATGGACCAGGGCCTCCATCTCGGCCCGGGGGAGGGGCGGGCCAGGCTCCGGGCAAGGACGCCAGGGCTCCTGGGGCCAGGGCGCGTCCAGGCTGGGGACGGGCCCGCTCCGCTCCTCGTCCAGGTAGGTGGCGACCCGGAGGATGCGTCCGTCCGGGCCGAAGTCCAGGACCGTGGCGCCCAGACGCTCCACTGCTCCCTCCAGGTCGGCCTGCTGGGCGCGCAGAACCCACTCGAAGGCGGCCACCGGGGCCTCCCCGTCCACCAACAGGCGGCGGATGTGGAACCGTACCTGGGACCAGCTCCCGATGCGCTCGGCCAGGAGTGTGCGCACGGGTTCCCGCCCCTCCAGGCGCAGCCGAGGCAAGGAGAGGACTACCCCCGGGGCCAGGGCAGACACCAGGGCTGGGATCGTCCGGGCCTCCAGGTGGGCGGCCCACTGCCGGACGCGCTCCCGGAGGGCGGATCCATAGGGCGGGATGAACGGGGTCACGAGGATGCCTCCTCCTGGGTGGGGTCGGGGACCTGGGCGAGGGCAGCCGATCCGGACAGGTCGTCCCGGCGGATCCCGGCCATCATCAGCCCCAGCTCCTCCGGCGTCACCTGGTCCGGGCGCACCACGCCCATGATCTCCCCCCGGTGGATCACTGCGATGCGGTCGCTCAGGTTGAAGATCTCCTCCAGCTCGCTGGAGATGTAGAGCACCGCCGCGCCCCGGGCCCGCTGGGCCAGCATCTGCTGCTCCACGAACTCGGCCGCGCCCACGTCCAGCCCTCGAGTGGCCTGGGCCGAGATGATGAGATCCGGCTCCTGGGAGAGCTCTCGGGCCAGGACCACCTTCTGCTGGTTGCCGCCGGAGAGCTTGCGGGCCTCCACCTCGGGGCCAGGGGCCCGGACGTCGAAGCGACGGATGAGACGGCGGGCGAACGCCAGGATGGCCGGGCGACGCAGGAAGCCCCGGGCCGAGAAGGGCGGATGGCGGAAACGCTTGGCCACGAAGTTCTCGCTGAGGGTGAAGTCCAGGACGAGTCCCTCCCGCTGTCGGTCCTCGGGGATATAGGCCAGGTTGAAGCGGAGCAGGTCCCCTGCGTCCAGGCGGGTGACATCCTGGCCGTGGATGCGGATGCTCCCGGCTTCGGGGATGCGCAGCCCGGCGATGGCCTCGGCCAGCTCCCGTTGACCGTTGCCGTCCACCCCGGCCAGGCCCAGGATCTCCCCCTGGCGCACCTGGAGGGAGAGGCCCCGGACCGCGGGCACGCCCCGGTCGTCCCGCACCACCAGGTCCTGGATCTCCAGCACCACCGGGCCGGGCTGGGCCGGTGGTTTCTCGATGCGGAAGAGCACCTCGCGCCCCACCATGAGCCGGGCCAGCTCCGCCTTGTTCGTCTCCCGGGTCTCCAGGGTGGCCACGTCCCTGCCGTTGCGCAGGACCGTCACCCGGTCGCTGATGGCCATGACCTCGTCCAGCTTGTGGGAGATGAAGACGATGGCGTTGTGGCCGTCGGCCACCAGGCGGCGCATGACCGCGAAGAGCCCCTGGATCTCCTGGGGGGTGAGGACCGCGGTGGGCTCGTCCAGGATCAGCAGCCGGGCGCCCCGGTAGAGGGCCTTGATGATCTCCACCCGCTGCTGCACCCCCACGGAGAGGGCGCCCACCGGCGCGTCCGGGTCCACCTCCAGGCCATAGCTGTGGGAGATCTCCTGGATGCGCTGCCGGGCCTGGTCTCGGTCCAGGAGGATGCCCCGGGCCCCGGGCAGGCCCAGGATCACGTTCTCCGTGACGCTGAGGGGAGGCACCAGCATGAAGTGCTGGTGGACCATGCCGATGCCCCGGCGGATGGCCTCCTCGGGCGAGTGGATGGTCACCGGACGGCCCTCCAGGAGGATGCGGCCGCGGTTGGGCTGGTAGAGGCCGTAGAGGACGTTCATCAGGGTGGACTTGCCCGCGCCGTTCTCGCCCAGCAGGGCGTGGATCTCCCCGTGGCGCACCTCCAGGTTGACCCGGTCGTTGGCCACCACCCCGGGGAAGGTCTTGGTGATCCCCTCCATGCGCAGGAAGGGGGTCTCGCCCATGGTCAGCCCTCCTCCCGGTCGTAGTGGATGGCCGCGGCCGCGGGCCAGTGGCTCTTGCCGATGAAGAAGAGGGCCACCAGGGTCACCACGTAGGGGAGCATCACCGGGATCTGGTAGGCCACCTCCTGGATGCCCAGGCTGCGGAAGAGGGGCTCCAGGATCCCGGCCTGGATGCGCAGCTGCAGCGCGTCCGCGAAGCCGAAGAGCAGGGAGGCCAGCATGGTGCCCAGGGGCGTCCACTTGCCGAAGACGATGGCGGAGAACGCGATGAAGCCCCGGCCCGCGGTCATGTTCTCGATGAAGGTGCTGTTGTGGCCGATGGAGAGGACCGCGCCCCCCACCGCGGCCATGGCCCCGCCCCAGAGCACCGTCAGGTAGCGGACGGCCCGCACTTTGACGCCCAGGGTGTCCGCGGCCCGCGGGTGCTCCCCCACGGCGCGGATGGAGAGCCCCCAGGTGGTGCGGTAGAAGACGAAGTGGGCCAGGGGCACCAACAGGAAGGCCAGGTAGACCAGGGGCAGGTGCCGGAAGAGGACCGGCCCCAGGAGGGGGATCCGGTCCAGGCCGGGGATGGCCCACTCCGGGAAGGTAGGGGCGCTGAGGCTTCCGCTGATGGCTGCCTTCATGAGCCGGAAGACCACCCCGGTGAAGCCCAGCATCATCAGGTTGATGGCCACCGCGGCCACGATCTGGTCCGCGCCCAGGGTGATGGTCACATAGGCGAAGAGCAGGGCCACCAACATCCCGGAGGCCGCCGCGGCCACCACCCCCAGCCAGGGGCTCCCACTGGAGAAGGCCACCATGAAGGCCACCAGCGCGCCCAGGAGCATCTTCCCCTCCAGCGCGATGTTGATGACCCCGGCCCGTTCGTTGTAGAGGCCGCCGATGGCCGCGAAGAGCAGGGGTGTGGCCAGACGAATGGTCGCGTGCAGCAGGCCAACGACCGCATCCATGTCCATGCTCGCCCTCCCTCAGGCCTGCCAGGCATCCAGCCAGCGGCGGATGCGGTTGTCCACGCTGGATCCGGCGATGAGGAAGACGATGGCCAGCCCCTGGAGGATGTAGATCACCACCACGTCCACCCGCACCGCGGTCTGCATGGAGTTGGCCCCGTTGCGCAGGGCGCCGAAGAAGAGGGCCGCGATCAGGACTCCGATGGGGTTCAACCGGCCCACCAGGGCCACCGCGATGGCGTCAAAGCCCCAGCCCGGGGAGAAGTTGTCGATGAGCCGGTACTGGACGCCCAGGAGCTCCACCGCGCCGGCCAGGCCCGCCAGCCCCCCGCTCAGGGCCATGGCCAGGGCCATGATCCAGGTGGTCTTGATGCCCGCGTAGCGGGCGCCGTGGATGTTGGCCCCCACCATGCGGATGCGGTAGCCCAGGGTGGTGTGGAAGAGGAGCACGTAGACCAGGACCAGGCAGAGCAGGGCCAGCACCACGCCGTAGTGGAGGCGCGTCCCCGCCCAGAGCGCGGGTAGCCGGGCCGTCTCGGCCACCGCGTCGGTCTGGGTGTTCCAGCCCTCCTCCTTCAAGGGGCCGTGGACGAAGTAGCTCACGGTGAAGATGGCGATGTAGTTCATCAGGATGGTGACGATGATCTCGTTCATGTCCCGGGTGGCCTTCAGATAGCCCGGGATGGCCCCCCAGATCATCCCCCCCAGGATGCCCAGGGCCAGGGCCACCAGCAGGTGCCCGGGGAAGGGCAGGTCCAGCCGGGTTCCGGCCCAGACCGCGAAGAGCGCGCCCAGGTAGAGCTGCCCCTCCGCGCCGATGTTGAAGACGCCGCCCCGGTAGGCCAGGGTGACGGCCAGGCCGGCGAAGATCAGGGGGATGGACTTGAGGACCGTGGTGGTGGCCAGGCGGGAGTTGCCAAAGGCCCCCTTGACCAGCGCGGAGTAGGCGGTCACCGGATCCACGCCCAGGGCCCACAGAAAGAGACTGCCCACCAGGAAGGAGGCCAGGATGGCCAACACCGGCAGGAGCAGGTGAAGCCACCGCTCCCAGCGCACCATCCGGACCATTCCTGCCGCACGAACCTGGGTGCTCACGCTTGTCGCGCTCCTCTGCCGCTGGCGAGGGCCGGGGCCGAAACGCTCTGGCCCCGGCCCTCCACGCCTCAGTGGTACTCGTCCTTCACCACATTGCCCGCGTCGTCCAGGACGATCCGGCCGTCGATCAGGGCCTGGACCACCGCGTTCACCTCCGCGGCCACGTCCTCAGGGACAACCTCGCTGAAGGGCGCCAGGCTCTGGGCACCGTCCGCAAAGCCCACCACATGGTTCCCCCACTGGATGGTGCCGTCCAGGATGGCGTTCACCGCGGCGATGAGGATGTTGTCGATCCGCTGCTCCACGCTGGTCAGCACCAGCCCCGGCGCCAGGTGGCTCTGGTCCCGGGTCCAGCCGATGGCGTAGACATCCCCGGCCTCCCGGGCCGCCTCGATGGCCCCCACGTTCGCGTTGTCCCCGTCGGCCAGGATCACGTCCACGCCGCTGTCGATGAGGGCGATGGCCGCCTCCTTGGCCTTGGGGATGTCCACCCAGGAGCCGGTGTAGGCCACGGGCACGTCCTGGATCGCCGGGTTCACCGTGCGGGCCGCGAGGGTGTAGGCGTTGAAGTCCGCGGCGATGGTGGGGATCTCCACCGCGCCCACGCCGCCGATCTGGTTGGACCGGGTCATGAGCCCGGCCAGGATGCCGGCCGCGTACCCCCCTTCCCCGGGCTGGAAGACGTAGGAGACCAGGTTGGTGTCGTTGGCCGCGATGCCGCCGATCTGGATGAACTTCACCTCCGGGTACTCCTGGGAGGCTGTGGTCAGGGCGTCCCCGTACTCGAAGCCGTGGCCGATGATCACGTCGAAGCCCTGGTCCGCGTAGGAGCGGATCAGGTCCAGCTGATCCGCCTGGGCCACGTTCTCGGTGTTGGCGAT
Organism: Caldilineaceae bacterium; assembly: GCA_026989655.1. Taxonomy (GTDB): domain Bacteria; phylum Chloroflexota; class Anaerolineae; order Caldilineales; family Caldilineaceae; genus JALSIX01. Next base: position 14,304 of record JALSIX010000112.1, on the reverse strand, counting down.
CTCGTGGCCCTCCTCCTGCAGGGCCAGGAGCCCCTCGTACGCGGTCTGGTTCCAGCCCTCATCGTTGATGGGGCCGGAGGTCAACAGGGCGATGCGGAGCGTCCGGGCTGCCTGGCCCCCGGACGCGGCCTCTGCAGGCTCCTCCGAGGCCGGGGCGGCCGCCTCGCCGCCGGTCGGGGCCGGGGCCGCAGGCGCCGCGCAGGCGGCCAGAAGAGCCACCAGGAGCCCCAGGACAGTCAGGCGGAACAACAGGTCACGGGTTCGCATGGCAGTACCTCCTCCTCTGGTGGAAAGAGTGGATCGGAATTAGGATGTAGCTGGGGTCGACACGAGATCACGAAACATCGGCACGGCATTCCACAGGGCCGACAAGCCGTCTCAAAGATCCCGAAGCTCGGGTCTGGGAAACGGTGGCCGATGGACCTGGCCGGGCTCCAGCGCGGCCTTCTCCCCTACACCCCGGCCTCCAGAGCACTCAGGCCGCCGTCCACGGCCAGGAGGGCCCCGGTGATGTAGGAGGCAGCCGGGGAGGCCAGAAAGAGGATGGCCTGGGCCAGCTCCTGGGGCCGGGCGAAGCGCCCCAGGGGGATGCCCTGCTCCAGGGAGGCCTCCAGCTGGGGATCGCCGAGGGCACTGAGCAGGGCCTGGGTGCGGACCAGCCCCGGCGCGACCGTGTTCACCCGCACGCCATGGGGGGCCAGCTCCACGGCCATGGCCCGGGTCAGGCTCTCCACCGCCCCTTTGGTGGCGATGTAGGCGGACCGAGCCGGGATGGCGTGCTGGGCCAGGATGGAGCTCACATGCACGATGCAGCCGCCCCCCCGGGCCACCATGCCCCGGGCCACCAGCTGGCTCAGGCGGAAGAGCCCCCGCAGATTGGTGGCCCACAGCCGATCCAGCTCGGCCAGGGACACCTCCAGAAACGGGTCGGTGTTGAAGGCCGCCGCGTTGTTGACCAGCACCTGGATGGGCCCGACCCGCGCCTCCAGCTCCGGGAGCTCCCGCTCCAGCCGAGTCACGTCGCCCACGTCCGCCTGCCAGAGGTGGGCCCGCCCCCCCTCCGCCTGGATGGCGGCCAGGGTCTCCTGCGCGCCGGCCCGATCCACGCGGAAGTTCAGGATCACCTGGGCCCCGGCCTGGGCAAAGGCCCGCGCGGTGGCCCGACCGATGCCGCGGGAGGCACCGGTGACCAGCACCGTCTTCTCAGTGAAGCCGGGCAGAAGGCCTTGAGCGCCCGTGTCCATGGAGGGCTCCGTGCTGTCGGGTCTGGGTCCGGATCCGGTCAGACGAGATGCGGCCTGGGAATTCAGTCTATTGGAAACGGCGGCGGTGTGATGAAGGAGATGTACGCGGTCGGTGTATCATCCACATTCACCAAGTGGAGGAGCCGACGGCCGTCGAAGGTGATGCTGTCGCCGGGGGCCAGGACATGTCGTTCGTCCTCCAACACCACCTCCAGTCGCCCCCGTAGGACATAGATGGTCTCCTGGGTGGAGATGCTGGGGCGGATGGCCCGGTTCGTGGTTCCCGGCTGCATGTGGGCCACGAAGACCAACATGTGGCGGGCCGAGGCCGGGGAGCGCAGCTCGTACTCGATGGGCGATCCCGGCAGCCTCAGATGGGCCCCCTGGCCGTCCCGGACCACATGCTCGCCCTGCTCTGCGGCCATGACGAAGTAGACCAAGGGAACCGCCAGGGCCTCCGCGATGGCCTGGAGCGTGGCCAAGGAGGGACTGCCCTGGCCCCGTTCCACCTGGCTCAGAAAGCTCGCGCTCACCCCCGTCCGCTCGGCCAGATCCCGCAGGCTCCATCCCAGCTCCCCACGTCGGCGGCGAATGCGTCGCCCCAGCACCCTCTGGAGGCGGACCACCGCTTCGTCCTCAACTCTGGGAGACGTCACTGTGTTCTCCTCGCCGATCGAAGGAGCTGGATCAGAAGATGGGGGGCGTGATCGCCGAGATGAAACACAGGGTCTCATCTCCCCGTGGGATCAGGCGACGCAGCCAGGGCCCCTGGAAGTAGATGCTGTCCCCAGGGCCCAGCAGGTAGACCTCCTCCTCCAGTTCGACCTCCAGGTGCCCCTGGAGCACGTAGATACACTCCTCGGTGGGGTTGTTCAACGATGTGGCGATGTTCTCCCCGTACTCCCGGGCCTGGACCACGAAGACCTCCATGGGCAGGCCCAGCCGGGGAATGAGCAGCTCGTAGACGAGACTGGAACGGGGCGGAAGGATCCGCACCCGGGCATCCCGACGGACCACACAGCCGCTCTGGCCCTCATCGGTGAGGAGCTGGAAGAGCGGCACGTCCAGGGCCCGGGCGATCCGGTGGAGGGAGCCCAGGGACGGGCTCGCCTGGTTCCGCTCGAGCTGGCTCAGGAAGCTGGGGGTCAGCTCGGTCCGGGTGGCCAGCTCCCGCAGGCTCATGCCCAGCTCCCGGCGTCGGTTGCGGATACGGCTGCCGATGTCCACAACGAAGGTCTACCTCGGGGGACGGGGGCCCCATCCCCCGGCGGATCTCCACGGGCAGTTCGACACGGGTCGTCCACAGAGGAAGTGGCAAGGCTACACGGCCGATGGGGGACAGTGGCGGGGATTATACCACGGCTCCCCCCCGGCTTGTCAACTTTCACTACAACCACTTCGGGAAAGTGTTCATCCAAGGTGGACGATATGCGGCCATGGACTGTACATCCAGGGGGAGTCGTTCAGTATCAGTTGACACCTGTCCGGGATGATGCTACCATACTGTCGCCCGGCTCCCGGGATGCGGGCGCCGGGGCTTCCGTGACGTCCGTCCTCCAATCGCTCCGGTCTGCCTCCATCCCCCGTCCCGTTCCCGGAGCCCAGACGCCAGCACGGTGCACGCCCATGGTCCAACGCATTGCCCTCTACATGCAGGACAAACATCCCATCGCCTACGAGCTGGAGATGGCCCGCTACGCGGAATCCCGGGGCATCCGGGAGATCTGGCAGGCGGACACCCGGCTGGCCCGGGACTGTGTGGTGATGATGAGCGCGTTCCTCAACGAGACCCAGACCACCCGGGTGGGTTCCGGGGTGTTGCCCATCTGGACCCGGAACGCGGCGGTCATCGCGGCCACCTGGAGCACCATGTGGGAGCTGGCCGGCAAGGTGGACGGCCAGGGGCGGGTGATGCTGGGCTTGGGCGCGTGGTGGGAGCCCATCGCCTCCAGAGTAGGGGTGGACCGTCGACGGCCCCTCCGGGCCATGCGGGAGTACGTGGAGGCCATCCGCCAGCTCTTCACCATGGAGGAGGTGACCTACCAGGGGGAGTTCGTCCAGTTGGAGCGGGTGAAGCTGGACGTGGCCTTCGGCGACACCTCTCCCCGGGACATCCCCATCTACATCGGCGCCACCGGCCCCAGGATGCTGGAGCTGGCCGGGGAGATCGCGGACGGTGTGGTCCTCAACTACGTGGTCTCGGTGGACTACATCCGCCGGGCGGTGGAGCGGGTGCGGGTGGGCGCGGAGCGGGCCGGACGGAGCCTGGAGGAGGTGGACCGGCCGGAGCTCCTGGTCTGCTGCCTCTCGGACGAGGACCCGGAGGCGGCCATGATGGAGGGGAAAGCCCTGGTGGCCTACTACCTGGGCACAGAGCCCCACATCATGGAGGCCAGCAACGTGGACCCGGAGCTGATCCAGCGGGTGCAGGACTTCGTGGGCTGGCCGGCCACCGAGGAGGACTACCGGCGGGCCGCCCGCCTCATCCCGGATCAGGTGGTCCGCAACCTGATGGCCGTGGGCACCACAGAACAGTGCCAGGAGAAGGTGGCCGAGTACATCGCGGCCGGCGTCACCTGCCCCATCCTCTACCCCATGATGGACGACATCCAGCCGGTGATCGACGCCTTCGCGGACTGGACCCCCTGAACGGAGGCCGATTGGTGGGCACCATCCTGATCGAGAAGGGCAGCGTGGTCACCGTGGACCCTGAGGGCCGGGTCCACTCCCCGGGCTATCTCTTCCTCCAGGACGATCGGATCGCGGCCCTAGGCCCCGGCGATCCTCCCCAGGAGCTCCAGGAGCGGGCAGAGATCCGCCTGGATGCCACCCACATGGCCGTCCTGCCCGGCCTGGTCAACGCCCACACCCACCTCTTCCAGACCTTCATCCGGGGCCTGGCCGACGACAGGCCCCTTCTAGAGTGGCTGGAGGCGGCCATCTGGCCCGTGGCCCAGGCCCTCCAGCCCCAGGAGGCCTACCTGGCCGCCATGGTGGGCCTGGTGGAGAACATCCGGGGCGGCGCGACCTCGGTCCTGGACCACCAGTACATCCACACGGATCTCCGCAACGACGACGGCGTCTACCAGGCCGCGGAGGAGGTGGGCGTCCGCTTTCTCCTGGCCCGAGGCTGGACGGACATGGGCTACCACCCGGCCTTCATGGAGCCACCGGACCGGATCGTGGCCGAGATGGAGCGGCTGCGCAAGGCCTGGCACGGCCGCCACGACGGCCGCCTGCGCCTGGAGTTCGGCCCCCTGATCCCCTGGGGATGCTCCGACGAGACCATGCGCCGGACTCACCAACTGGCCCAGAGCTGGGGCATGGGCACCCAGATCCACATCGCGGAGACCCAGGCCGAGGTGGAGATGAACCGGCGGCAGCGGGGGATGGGCCACGTGGAGTGGCTGGCCCACCTGGGCATCCTGGGGCCGGACGTGCAGCTGGTCCACAGCATCTGGCTCAGTGACCGGGAGATCGAGCTCCTCGCGGAGCGGGGCGGCGTGGTGGTCCACTGCCCGGTGAGCAACATGTACCTGGCCTCCGGCGTGGCTCGGATCCCGGAGATGCGGCGCAAGGGCATCGTGGTGGCCCTGGCCACGGACGGCCCGGGGAGCAACAACAGCCAGGACATGCTGGAGACCCTGAAGGCCACGGCCCTGCTCCACAAGGTCCACAGCCTGGACGCCATGGTCCTGCAGCCGGAGGAGGTGCTCTGGATGGCCTGCCAGGGAGGGGCCATCGCCTTCGGCCAGCCGGACCGCATCGGCTCCCTGGAGGTGGGCAAGAAGGCCGACGTGGTGTTGGTGGACCTGGATACCCCCCTGGCCATGCCCGTCCACCGGGTGGTCTCCGCGCTGGTCTACAACGTGGGCCACGGCGAGGTGGACACCGTGATCGTGGACGGCCAGATCCTCATGCAGGGGAAGAAGGTCCTCTGTGTGGACGAGGAGGCCCTGCTGGCCGAGGCCCGGAAGGCCTGCGCCGCCCTGTTCCGACGGGCCGGTGTGACCGTCTGAGGCGCCCGAGGTCCATCCCCTCGGCATCCATGGAACCCCCCTGGCTCCACGGAGCCTTCGCATCTGAAGTGGTGCGGCATATCTGGAAGTGGTGCGCTTTTCGCAGGACCGTTCCCAGTTCCTGGAAAGGAGTGAGCAGCCATGAGACGTCTCCGACATGGATCTCTGTTGTGGAGCCTGTTGTTGGCCGTGGCCGTGGTCCTGGCCGGCTGCGCGGTGGGTGCGCCGCCCGCGGCCCCGGCAGCCCCGGCCGCGGGCGAGGCCGGGGCGCCCGCAGAGGAGGCCGCCCCCCAGGAGGTCATCGAGCTGACCTACTGGCACACCAACCCGGGCCCCGCAGGCGAGGCCCAGGACGAGCTGGTGGAGATGTTCAACCAGTCCCAGGACCGGATCCGGGTGGCCTCGGAGTTCCAGGGCGGCTACGGCGACCTGGCCACCGCGATCCTCACCGCCTTCGCCGCCGGGGAGGGGCCCGAGGTCTCCCAGCTGGGGACCTTCGAGATCCTGGAGTTCTACAAGTCCGGCGTGCTGGTGGACGTGAAACCCTATCTGGACGGCCCCAACGGCGTGGACACCAGCGACTGGCCCGGCACCATGCTGGACGCGGGAGCCTTCGATGGGGGCATCTACTGGCTGCCCTTCAACGTGGCCGTGCCCGTCCTCTACTACAACGTGGAGGCCTTTGAGGAGGCCGGACTGCCCGGACCGCCGGAGACCTGGGACCAGTTCTTCGAGTACGCCCGCAAGCTCACGGTGAAGGACGAGAACGGCAACACCACCCGCTACGGCGTGGCCTACATCTACGGCTGGTTCTCCTGGCCCCTCCAGTCCATGATCTGGTCGGAGGGGGGCAACATCACCACCAAGGACTACAGCAACATCACCCTGAACGACCCGGTCATCGTGGAGCTGATGACCAAGCTCCAGGACCTGGTGAAGGAGGGCGCGGCCATCATGCCCGACCCGGCCTCCGGCGGCCACCGGGGCTTCTTCAAGAACGGCCAGGCGGCCATGATCCTGGATTCCCCAGGCCCCTTCGCGGACATCATGGAGCAGTCCGTGGGCTTCACCCCCATGGTGGCCAACTATCCCGCGGGCAAGGCCGGCAGGGTCTACGCGCCGGGGGGCGGCGGCATCGTCATGCTCTCCACCGCGCCCGAGGAGAAGCGGGACGCGGCCTGGGAGTTCATGAAGTTCATGCTCTCCCCCGAGAGCATCGCCTACTACGCGAGGCGAAGCGGCTACACGGCCTGGTACGGCCGGGCCCAGGAAGCGGCCGCGGATCTCCTCCAGGATGAGCGCTACCGGATCATCCACGAGGCCCTGCCCTACCTTCGGGGTGACTTCTCGGTGAACATGTCCCCCGCGGTGCGCACGGCCTTCGACGAGGCAGTGGCCAAGATCCTGCTCGAGCTGGCCGACCCCCAGACCACCCTGGACGAGGCCGACGCCAAGGCAGAGGAGGGGGTGAAGGAGGAGATCTTCGCCCCATAGCGAGAATCAGCGTTCACGAATTCGCAGCGGAATCGGCATCCTCAGATGCCGATTCCAGAGGGGCGATGCCGCATCGGAGGATGATCACTCCTCCGTTTGGCTCAAATCGTGAATTGCTGGTAATGGGTAATGAGTAACGAGTAATGAGTAATGAGTGTAGGGAAACGGCCCCCTTACTCATTACTCATTGCTCCTTTTACTCCATTACTCCTTTGCATGGCTCCACCCGTATCCACATTCCACCCTACACCCACCATGGCCCACCGCCAGACCCACGGCTCCTCCTGGCACCGCAATCGGCGCAACTGGCTCACCTTCCTGGCCTTCGTCGCGCCGAACTTCCTGATCTTCGGGGTCTTCACCTACTGGCCCATCCTCTACAGCTTCTACCTGAGCTTCAACCGATGGAACTTCCTGAGGCCTACCATGGAGTTCGTGGGGCTGCGGAACTACGCCCGGCTGCTCCAGGACGAGTACTTCTGGGAGGTGGTGGGGAACACCTTCACCTACACCTTCAGCGTGGTGCTCATCGCCCAGTTCCTGGCCTTCCTCCTGGCCCTGGCCCTGAACCGGAAGGTGCCCGGCCAGCCTTTCTTCCGGACCGTGGCCTTCACCCCCCACATCACCACCACCGCGGCCGCGGCCCTGGTCTGGGTCCTCCTCCTGGACCCCCAGATGGGGCCCCTGAGCCTGATCTACAACGCCCTGGGTGTCCAGGGGCCTCGGTGGCTGGTCAGCACCACCCTGGCCCTCTGGGCCATCATCATCGTGGGGATCTGGAAGGAGATCGGCTTCTCCTCCGTCTTCTTCCTGGCCGGCCTGCAGAACATCAACCGCGATCTCTACGAGGCCGCCATGGTGGACGGCGCGTCCACCTGGCATCTCTTCCGCCACATCACCGTGCCCATGATGACCCCCATCATGTTCTTCCTCATGGTCAGCGGTCTCATCCAGGCCATGAAGGCCTTCGACGTGGTGGCCATCATGACCGAGGGGGGCCCCGTCTACCCGGCCTCCGCCACCTACGTCTACCACCTCTACCAGTTGGCCTTTCGCAACTTCCGGGCCGGGTACGCCTCGGCCTTCGCCATGTTCTTCTTCGTGGCCATCATCGTCATCACCCTGATCCAGGTCCGCATGTCGGAGAAGTGGGTCCAATATGGCGAGTAACCCCTCTGTCCAGGTCCAGGTTGCCCAGGGCAGGGCTCTGGCATCTCGACGCCGCCGTGAACGGCTCCACACCGGGCTCACCTATCTGATCCTGGGTGTGTCCGCGGTCATCCTGGGCATGCCCTTCTTCTGGATGGCCACCACCGCGCTGAAGCCCATCCAGGAGGTGGTCATCTATCCCCCCCGATGGCTGCCCAGCGAGATCCGGCTGGAGAACTTCGTGGAGGCCTGGCAGGCGGCCCCCTTCGATCGTTTCTACATCAACAGCGTGGTCACCGGGGTGGCCACCACCCTGCTCCAGGTCCTCTTTGCCCTCTTCATGGCCTATGCCTTCGCGTTCATCGCCTTTCCGGCCAAGAACCTGCTCTTCCTGCTGGTCCTCTCCACCATGATGATCCCGGTGGAGATGAAGCTGGTGCCCAACTACCTGCTCCTGAAGGAGCTGGGCTGGATCAACACCTACTGGGCCCTGATCATCCCCCCCGCGGCCCATGCCTTTCCGGTCTTCGTGCTCTTCCAGCAGTTCCGGACCTTGCCCCGAGATCTGCTGGATGCCGCCACCGTGGACGGCGCGACCCATGTCCAGACCCTGCTCCGGGTGGTCGCGCCCATGAGCCGCCCCCTGCTGGCCGCGGTGGCCCTGGTCTCCTTCGTGGGGCGCTGGAACGACTACCTGTGGCCCCTGATCGTCACCAACAAGGTGGCCATGCGCACCCTGCCCATCGGCCTGGCCTACCTGAAGGAGACCCAGGAGGGGGGAAACCGATGGAACCTGCTCATGGCCGGGACCATCTTCGTCGTCGCGCCCATCCTGGTGCTCTTCATCTTCACCCAGAAGCAGTTCGTGGAGGGCATCACCCGAGGCGCGGTAAAGGGCTGAAACCAGGTGGGACGTCCCCACCCCCTGCACCCAAGCGCCCGGTGGCCCATCGCAGCACCCTGGCCCTTTAGTCTCCGCCCTTCACCTGTCCCGATCGAGCCTTCCCCATGACCCAGACGCCGAATCGCCCATCCACCCGCCCCACCATCGCCATCACCATCGGCCAGAGGCACTACCCGCGCATGTTCAACCAGGCCGCCTGGGACGCGCTTCACCGCTTCGCGGAGGTGATCCACCACCCCGGCGATGAACCAGCCACCAAGGCGGACCTCATCGCCCTCCTCCCGCCCGCGGACGGATGCATCACCAGCTGGGAAGTAGCCCCCCTGGACCCGGACGTGCTGGCCGCCGCGCCCCGGCTCCGGATCATGGCCCACATGGGGGGCAGCGTGAAACGCTTCATCACCGACGCAGTCTGGGAACGGGGAATGGCGGTGACCAGCGCCGCGCCGGCCCTGGCCCGAGACGTGGCCGAGACCACCCTGGGCCTGATGATCGTGGGCATGAAGCGCATCTGGCCCCTGGCCCACCACGTCCGGGAGGGTGGCTGGCGGGAGAGCCCCTACTGGCCGGCCCGGGAGCTCCACCACAGGACCGTGGGCATCGTGGGCGCGGGCAACGTGGGGCGATGGGTGATCCGCCTGCTGGAGCCCTTCCAGGTCCACATCCTGCTACACGATCCCTTCGTCACCGCGGAGGAGGCCCAGGCCCTGGGCGTGGAGCGGGTGGATCTGGACGAGTTGGTGCGTCGGGCCGATATCATCTCCCTCCACGCACCGGCCAACCCGAGAACCCGACACATGCTCAACCGGGAACGGCTCCAGGCCATGAAGGACGATGCCCTGATCATCAACACGGCTCGGGGCTCCCTCATCGACGAGGCCGCGCTCATCCAGGAGCTGCGCAAAGGGCGCCTCTTCGCCTTCCTGGACGTGACGGATCCCGAGCCTCCGGCCCCGGACAGCCCCCTGCGACACCTGGAGAACGCGGTGGTGACCCCGCACCTGGCCGGCTGCATCGCGGACTGCGGCCGCATGGGCGAGATGGCGGTGGAGGAGCTGCGCCGCTTCTTCGCCGGAGAACCCTTGCTCAACCCCATCACCCCGGAGATGTTGGAACGGATCTCGTGAGCCCATCGGGTGTGCCATGACCCCACCGTCGATCCCTCCCGGGACCCTGCGTCTGATCCGGGGCACCCCCAACCCCCACAGCGACCCCGCTCTCCAGCTCTACCTGGTGGTGGGCGATGCGACCCGCGGACCGGTCTCGGCCATCGCTCCCGCCCCAGAGGTGGACTTCCCGGAGAGCCCCCGGACACGCACGCACGACTTCCACCTGAAGATCGTCCACATCAACGATCTCCACGGCCACATCACCCAGTTCACCCCCTACGGCGAGCAGCCTGTCTTCTCCCGCATGGTCTGGCGCATCCGGGAACTTCGCCGGGAACTGGCCGGCTCTCCCCATGCAGGCATGCTGGTCATGTCGGCCGGAGACGACCTGATCGGCGCGGTCTTCGACGAACTCCTGGGCGAGGAGCCGAGCCGTTACCGGGTCCACGCCGGCTATCGGGTCTACTCGGCCGCGGGCTTCGACATGGCCGGGCTGGGCAACCACGATCTGGACATGGGACCGGCGATGGTGGCCCATGCCATCCGAACGGACGCACGCTTCCCCATCCTCTCGGCCAACCTGGTCCAGTGCCCTCTGCTCCAGGGATGCATCTACCCCGCGGCCATCTTCGTCATCCACGGCATCCGGATCGGGGTGATCGGCCTGATCACCCCGGCACAGGTCCGCCTCCTGCCCCACCAAACCCGTTTCCACATCGCAGATCCCCAGGCCACCCTGCACAACCTGCTGCCGGCCCTGCACCCCTGGACCGACGTGCGCATCGTCCTCAGCCACCTGGGCTACAGCACCGCGTCCACCTCGGCCACGGTCCAGGGCGTCGGAGACGTGGAGCTGGCCCAGAGCCTCTCCCCAGGCGCGGTCCATCTCATCGTGGGCGGACACACCCACCACGTGCTGAACGAACAGGGCCTGAGCACCGCGAACATCGTCCACGGCATTCCCATCGTCCAGGCAGGGACCCTGGGCCGCTTTCTGGGCGAGGTGGACCTTCTGGTGCGGCCCCAAGGAGCCGCGGTGACGAACGCTCGCCTGACCCCCACAGCGGCCCTCCCGGTGGACGAGACGTTCGAAACCCGCCACATCCGCCCCCTGGTGGAGCTGGCCCACAACCTCTTCGCCCGCCCCTTGGGCCAGGTCGCGGACGAGCCCGACCTGAGCACCTTCGCGGTGCGCAACACCTTTGCCGCGGGGGAATCGGCCATGGCCAATTTCATCGCGGACGGCCTGGTCGAGCGCTGTCGGGCGGCGGGCTTCCCGGTGGACCTGGCCATGGTGGATCGCTCCACGGTGCGCTGCGGCCTTCCCGTGGGCGGTACCCTCACCTTCGGCGACTGGTTCAACGTCATGCCCTTCGCGGACACCGTCCGCCTGATGCACATCACCGGTGCCCAGCTCAAGGCCCTGCTCCAGGACAATGCCCTGCGCACCGATCGGCCTGACGAGCCTCACACAGAGCGAGGCTTCCTCCACTTCAACCGCCGGATCCGCTACCGGATACTCCTGGGCAGGGGCCGGGCCCAGGCCCAGGCCCTGGACATCACCGTGGAGGGCCGCCCCATCGACGCGTGCCTGAACCGGACCTTCACCGTGGCCTGCAGCAGCTTCATCCGCCAACCTGCCCAGGAGTGGGAATCCCACGCCCGACGACACCTGGGCCTGGATCTGTTGGACATCCGGAGGCTTCCCTACGAGGACACCGGTCTCTTCCTCCGCCGTGCGCTGGTGGCATACATCCAAGACCACGGAGGGGTCACCCCAGAGGCCGGAGCCCGCCGGGATGGGCGGGTGGTCTTCGTGGAGGAGACGGAGGCCGTGAGGAGTAAAGAAATGAAAAGTGAGGAGTGAAGAGTGAGAAGTGAGGAGTTGGATCGGTTTGGGTCCTTCTCCTCTGCTCATCACCCGATCACGCATCCATTACAGCAATTCACGATTTAGCCAAACTGAGGAGTGAGCATTCTCCGATGCGGCATCGCCCCTCTGGAATCGGTATCTGAGGATGCCGACTCCGCCACGAATTCGTGAACTGCTGAATCACTCATTGCCCCACAGATCCCTCCGGAAAACTCAACGTTCTCGAAAGGACCATCCATGCCCACCACCCGCCGTCTCCACCACATCTTCCGCCCGGATGGCCGGGCCCTCATCGTCGCCCTGGACCACGGCCTCATCGATGGCCCCTGCCCCGGCCTGGAGGATCCCGGCGCCACCATCGCCCGGATCGTGGCCGGCGGCGCGGACGCGGTCCTCACCTCCTACGGCGTGGCCCGGCGTTTCGCCCAGGAGCTGGCCCCGGTGGGCCTCATCCTGCGCCTGGACGGGGGCGCCACCCGCCTGGGCCCAGGCAGCGGACCCGGCGCCCTCTTCTACCAGGTGGAGTCTGCCCTGCGCCTGGGCGCGGACGCGGTGGCCGTCAGCGCCTTCCCCGGCTCGGACAAGGAGGAGAGCAGCCTGACCATGCTGGCCCACACTGTGGAGGCGGCCCACGCCTGGGGCCTGCCCGTCCTGGCGGAGATGGTGCCTGGGGGCTTCGACAGCCCGCCGGAGATGCGCACCACCGAAGCCATCGCCCTGGCCGCCCGGGTGGGCGCGGAGCTGGGCGCGGACCTGGTGAAGATCCCCTACGCGCCGGACTTCCAGGCGGTGACCCGCACCTGCTATGTGCCCGTGGTCATCCTGGGCGGGGCCAAGCGGGGCAGCGAGGCGGCCATGCTGGAGACCATCCAGGCGGCGGTGGCCGCGGGCGCGGCCGGGGTGGCCATCGGCCGCAACATCTTCCAGGCCCAGGACCCCAAGGCCATGACCCGTTCCGTGGCCCAGATCCTGCACGGGAGCGCATGACCCACGAGACCCATCCAGAATTTCAGGAGGAGCCATGCCTGTCAAGCACAAGACCGTCTTCATCACCGACCGGGGGGAGCGGCACCAGCAGGCCGCCCTGGCCGCCGCGCCGGAGATCCTGGCCATCACCATGCTGCGCCGCCCCAGCCGGGAGGAGCTCCTGGCCCAGCTGGCCGACGCGGAGTTCCTCATCAGCGAGCGCAGCGGGGTCATCGACCGGGAGCTGATCCAGGCCGCGCCCCGGCTGCGGCTCATCCAGCGCCTGGGCTCCATGGCCTACGACATCGACCTGGACGCGGCCCGGGAGGCCGGGGTGGCCGTCTGCACCTGGCCCGTGCGCACGGTGATCCTGGTGGCGGAGCACATGGTCATGCAGATGCTGGCCCTGGCCAAGCACCTGAACGAGGTCCAGGCCATCGCGGTGGAGGCCGGGGATTGGGGGCAGCCCTCCCGGCGCACGGACGAGGACACCTTCGCCTACAACTGGTCCGGCCGCACGAACATCGGCGGCATCTACGGCCAGACCGTGGGCATCCTGGGCTTCGGGGAGATCGGCGCGGAGCTGGCCCGGCGCCTCCAGGGCTTCGCCCCAGAGCAGGTGCTCTATCACAAACGGCGTCGCCTGCCCCCGGCCGCGGAGGCAGACCTGGGCCTCCGCTACGTCTCCCGAGAGGAGCTGGTGACGAGCAGCGACTTCCTCTGCAACCTCCTGCCCTACTTCCCGGAGACGGAGATGTCCCTGAACGCGGCCACCTTCGCTGCCATGAAGCCCGGCGCCTTCCTGGTGAGCTGCGGCAGCGGCAGCGTCATCGACGAGGCCGCCCTGGCCCAGGCCATCCGCTCCGGTCATCTGGGGGGCGCGGCCCTGGACACCTACGAGTGGGAGCCCATCCGTCCGGACAACCCCCTCATCCCCCTGGCCAAGGAGCCGACCATGAACGTGCTCCTCACCCCCCACACCGCGGCGGGGACCATCGCCGCGGCCGCGGAGGAGCGCAAGGGGGACTACGAGAACATCCGCCGCCTCCTGGCCGGGGAGCCCTTGCTCCACCGGCTGGCATGAAAGGAGCTGTCCCATGACCGGCACACTCGTTCTTGGCGATTGGCTCATCACCACGGCCACGGAGCCGCCCAAGCGCAACTGGGGCGTGCGGGTGGTGGGCGACCAGGTGGACGCGGTGGGCCCAACCCCGGAGCTGCGGGACCGCTTCCCCCAGGACGCGGTCCACGACGCGGCCGGCTGTGTGGTGGCCCCAGGCTTCGTCAACGCCCACACCCACCTCTACGGCGTCCTGGCCCACGGCATCCCCCTGGACCAGGCCCCGTCGGGCTTCTGGTCCTTCCTGGCCGACTTCTGGTGGCCCCTGGTGGAGGACGCGCTGGACCACGAGATGATCCTGGCGGCCACGGACTGGGCCTGCGGGGAGCTCCTGCGCAGCGGGGTCACCGCGTTCTACGACTGCCTGGAGGCCCCCCACGCCATTCCCGGCGCGCTCCGGGCCCAGAAGGAGGTGGTGGACCGGCG
>JALSIX010000111.1 GCA_026989655.1 Caldilineaceae bacterium | reverse complement strand
CTCCCTTTGGGCACGACTCTTCTTCATGGGGCTCCCTCCAGCTCCTCTGGATCAACTCGAACCTCGACGACATCCCTAATCCTATCACAGCTTCGCTCGATCTCTGCCCCCAAATCTGAATACACCCTCGGTTTGGGTTGTGTTGGCAGGGGAAGGGGGCTGTCCGAGAGACGTCCCAGGGGATTCGGGGCCGGGCTCAGGGCTGATCGCCCAGGGCCTGGCCCCAGACCTCCATGTCCAGCTCCACCTGATCGCGGTGGAGGATATCGTCCAGCCACTCGTGGACCTGGGGCAGGGTGTGGATATCGGTGGTGACCAGTTCCAGGTCGTCCAGGGTGGCGTCGGTGACGTAGAGATGCTCGAAGGTGCGCCGGGGCTCCAGCCAGTAGCCGCTGGCGGCCAGTTTGCCCCAGGGGGTGAGGAGGTAGAGGACCACATAGGGACGGCCGTCCGCGGTGCGTTGGACCTGGCGGGAGCCCTCCACGCCGATGGGGTAGAGGAAGTCCACGCCGGAGCGGGTCCGCGCGGCCCGGTAGTAGCGGATCTGCTCCGTGCGGGTGAAGCGGTACACCGCACCGGGGATCAGCCGGGCGGGCGGTTTCCTGTCCATGGCCGGAGGTCTCCTTGCCTAGGGGGCATCCGCCCGTCTTCGGTCCTTTTACCGGCTGGGCACGTGACGTTGGAGCCACTCCAGCAGGGCTTGGTTCTGGGCCTGGCGTATCTGGGGGCGACCGATGATGGAGCCGCCGTGGGGGCTGGAGGGCAGGCGCAGCATCTCCACCGGGCAGCCCACGGCCTCCAGCACCGCGAAGAACTGTTCCGACTGTTCCGGCGGACAGCGCCAGTCGTGTTCGCCCTGGACCAGGAGGGTGGGCGTGCGGCAGCGGTGCGCGTAGGTGATGGGCGAACAGCGACGGTAGACCTCGGGGATCTCGTGGGGATGTCCTCCCAGCTCCCGCACCGCGAACCAGCGGCCGATGTCGCTGACACCGTAGAAGCTGATCCAGTTGGTCACGGGGTTCTCGGGCACTGCGGCCTTGAAGCGGTCGGTCTGTCCCACGATCCAGCAGGTCAGGTTGCCGCCCCCCGAAAGTCCTCCCACTGCGAGGCGATCCGGGTCGATCAGCCCCAGGTCCACGGCTTTGTCCACTCCGGCCATCAGGTCGGTGTAGTCCAGATGGCCCCAGTCTCCCACGATCGCGGTCGCGAAGGCGTTGCCGTACCCGGTGGAACCCCGCTGGTTGATGAAGAGAACCGCGTAGCCGGCGCCGGCCAGCATCTGGAAGTCGAAGTGGAAGATGTGGCCGAAGGCCGAGTGGGGGCCGCCGTGGATGTAGAGAAAGCCCGGGTGAGGGGCCTGGCCCTCTGGCGGCAGCAGGACCCAGCCTTCCACTGGGACGCCGTCCTCGCCGGTGAACTGGAGGGAGACCACCTGGGGCCACAGGCGCTGCTCTCGCCACTCTCGGTTCAGATCGGTCAGGGCCCTCTCCTGGCCGCTGGTTCGGTCCAACCAGTGGAGATCGAAGGGGTTGTCCAGGGTGCTGACGGCCAGGAGAACGCCCCGACCATGGCAGCCCACCGGGATGCAGGTCCGGGGTCCTTGGGTGAGCTGCTGGGGCGGGGAGGTGCCGTGGATGGAGACCGCGTGGACGTGGACCTGGCCTCCTTGTTGGACCTGGACCAGGGCCTCCTGCCCATCTGGGGAGACCCAGATCCGGGGCTGCCGTACCAGGGCTTGAACCGGCATATCCCGCTGGAGGCCCCCGCCTACCTGCAGGTCCAGCTCCGGTGTGAGGTTGACGGGGGGACCGCCTGTCGCGGGGATCCGCCACAGGTCGTTCTGGGTGCCGATGGGGCGTTCCCAGGGCACGCCGATGAAGAGCACCTCCTGGCCGTCGGGGCTCCAGGCCGCGGCCAGGGCACTGCCCCACTCCCCCAACAGGGAACGGACCGTGCCGTCCGGTTCCAGCACCCGGATGTCCGTGCGCAGGTCGTGGGTGGTGGGGCAGAGGCTGGTGAGGAAGAGCAGGCGGGAACCGTCGGGGGACCAGAGGGGCAGGGTGTTGTGGCAGCCGTCCTCCAGAAGGGCCTGGACCCGGCCGCTCTCCACCTCCACGGTCCAGATGCCGTGGACCGCGCGGTCCAGGCGGCCCATGCCGTCGAAGCGGTAGATGGCCCGGGTGATCCGGTAGGGCGCCTCGGGATCCGGGGGCGGGTCCTGGGGTGGTGCGGTGAACGCGATGCGTCGGCCGTCGGGTGACCAGGCCGGGCTGCCACCGATGCCGTTGGGCAGCCGGGTCAGGGGGCGGGCCTCGCCGCCGTCCACGGGGAGGAGGTAGAGCTGGGCCTTGCCGGAACGATCCGAGACGAAGGCCAGGGCCGAGCCGTCCGGCGACCAGGCCGGGCTGTGGTCCTGGTAGGTGCCGGGGGTGAGAGGGCGTGGCGGTGTCTGGTCCTCCAGATGGAGGAGATGGAGGGTCTTGCGCTCCACCCATGGGGGTGGGCTGCCCGCCTCGGCGGACGGCCCCAGCTCCTTCCCTTCCGGGGCCCTCTCCTGTTCGCAGTGGGCCACGGTGAAGACCACCCGACGGCCATCGGGCGCGAGGGCGGCGTCCTGCAGGGTGCGGAGACGGAAGAGATCGTCGGGCTGGATGGGCACACGGGGCACGGCAGGGCCTCCTGGACTGGGTGGTGGATCGGGCACGGTCGGTCGGCTGAGGGATCCGCCTGAAAGCGGTTTAGGGACCCGATGTCCCGTGGCCTCATTGTACCGAGGGAGGTCCCGGTTGCCAAGCCGTCCGCGGCTCGGGCATTGGCCCGATGATGCGGACCTTGCGCTTGTGGTCTCGGTCCCAGATCAGGCTCATGGCCAGGCTCTCCATGGGGCGATGGGAGCCATGGGCATTGTCGGGGGTCGTTCACCGCGCCGCCGCCGTCGAGAACGGGGCGCGTGCCGTTGGGGCCCAGGATGCCACAGAGGCGGATGGGCTCTTCCCGGATGCCGTTGGTGTGTACGAGGATCTTCTCCCGGTGGGGTTCGGCCCGATGGAAGATGCGCACCCTATTTTCGCCTCCCGTTTCTCGGATCCCGGGGCCTGTAGTAGGATAGGGCCGTGGGCAGCATCCTGCCATTGCCCATCCGGTCTATCCAATCGACGAGGAGCGAGATCCATGGACGTGCGGGAGTGCACGGTGATGGTCACCGGTGGGGCCTCGGGGCTGGGCGCGGCCACGGCCCGCAGGCTGGTCCAATGTGGCGCCCGGGTGGTCCTCGCGGACCTGAACCTGGAGGCCGGGCGCGAGCTGGAGGCAGAGCTGGCCCCGGCCGCCCGCTTTGTGACGGTGGACGTGACGGACGCGGAGCAGGTCCAGGCCGGGGTGGATGCAGCGGTGCAGACCTTTGGGGGGCTCCACGGGCTGGTGAACTGCGCGGGGATCGCGGTGGCCGAGCGGGTCCTGGGCCGGGAAGGACGCGTCCATGACCTGGGGCGCTTCGCCCGGGTCGTCGCGGTGAACCTCACCGGCACCTTCAACTGCATTCGGTTGGCTGCTGCGGCCATGGCCCGCAACCAGCCCAATGCCGACGGGGAGCGGGGGGTCATCGTGAACACCGCCTCTGTGGCTGCCTTCGACGGCCAGATCGGCCAGGCCGCCTACGCGGCGTCCAAGGGGGGGGTGGTGGGCATGACCTTGCCCGTGGCCCGGGACCTGGCCCGGCATGGCATTCGGGTGATGACCATCGCACCGGGGATCATGGACACCCCCATGCTGGCCGGGCTGCCGGAGAAGGCCCGCCAGTCCCTGGCCCAACAGGTCCCTTTCCCGGTCCGGCTGGGCCGCCCCGAGGAGTACGCGGCCCTGGTGGTCCACATCTTCGAGAACGCCTACCTGAACGGCGAGGTCATCCGCCTGGATGGGGCCATCCGCATGGCGCCTCGCTAGACAGGGAGGCATACATGGGTGACCGACAGAGGGACCGCCTGCCCGTTCGGTGGTCTGGCCATTGGGATGTCTCCAGGGGATGGCCCAGGAGACATCCAGCCGCCGGGCCTCCACCTCTGGGGTGATGGCCATGGAGCTCCCCCAGGAGATCCATGGCCTGGGCTACGTGCTGTGGGGAAAGGCCTATCCCGGTGGGGTGGGCCACACCCATCTGGCCGTGGCCATCCGGGATGCCCCCACCCATCGTCACTACGACCCGGAACGGATGGACGTGCCGCTCTTTCTGGTGGAAGGAGCCGTCTCCCGGGTCGTGTTGGTGCGTCGTTCCGCCTACCGGGTCTCCCAGCATGTGGCGCCCGGCCGCATTCTCCTGCGGGATCCGGTGGACAAACGGGTGACCTTCTACAGCTTCGGCGGCACCCTCCATCCGCTCGAACAGACGGACAAGACCGTCTACCTGGTCGTGTCCAACGCGCCCATCCTGGCCATCTCCGAGGATTGGACGGACTTCGCGACCCAACTGGCCTTCGAGGTGGAGGCAGGCCTGGCCCGGCTTCGGGCCCGTTGGGGGCGCCACCTCTCCGGGTTCTATCGGATCCTGGCCAAGACCGATCCCTTTGTCCTCTACCTGGCCGCTTTCCGTTTCATCTGGCGAGAGTACCAGGAGGACGAGGTCCTGCGGGGCGAGTTTCCGGAGTTCTACTGGGGCCTTCGGGAGGAGCAGCAGAAGCTGGCCCGGGTCGGCCTGTGGCGGGAGGACGGACCGACCCTGGAATCTCTCCTGGCACCCGGGGACCGGTTCCGCCCGGCGCGGTGATCCCAGGGGTTCCACATCGGGGGGGCTCAGCGCTCTCGGTCCTGGGTGGAGCGGATGGTGGACCGGAGGCGGGCGATCTCCTCTTCCAGCTTCGGTGGGCTCTTCGGGCTCAGCCGACGCAGCCGATGTTTTCGGAAGGCCAGCTCCACCAGGGCCCGGAGACGGCGGGCCTCGCGGCCCCGGGCCTGTCGCAGCAGCGGGGAACGTCGCCACCCCTCCTGCAGGGCCCGGTACTCCTCCTCGGTGAGGAGCACCCCTATCTCTTCGGCCAGCTCCTGTCGGATCCACTGCCGTTCCTGGATGCCGGCCAGCAGGTGAACCAGGACCACGAAGGCGACGCCGATCCCGGCCAGCCCCAGGCTCAGGACAAGGCCCAGCTCGGTCACTGGGCTGAGGCTGCTTCCCAGGTTGTGGAGCCCGTGGATCACCGCGGCCGCGGCGAACCCTCCGCCTATCCACAGCCGGGCCGCGGCCTGGGAGCGACTCAGGTGGGCCATGCCTAGACCCACGCCGAACAGCCCGGTGTAGACCGCGTGGTTCAGGCCGAAGATCACCGACCGCAGGACGAAGAGCACGCTCAGAGCGCCCAGCCCCCCTTCGAAGTAGGCGCCCAGGAAATAGAGGAAGTTCTCGGTCATGGCGAAGCCGAAGCCCACCAGCGCGCCGTAGGTCAGTCCATCCAGGACCCCGTCGAACTCCTGGCGGTAGAGGCGGTAGATGGCGTACACGGCCAGGCCCTTGGCCGCCTCCTCCACCAGAGGGGCCACCAGCGAGCTCTCGTAGAGGGTCTGGGCCAGGGAGTCCGGCGGACCGAAGAAGGGCTGACCCAGGATCAGCTCGGCCACCAGGCTGAGTGCCACGCTGGGCAGGGCCCCCCACAGGAAGACGACCAGGACCAACCAGCCGGGCTCCCGCTCGTAGCGGTCGGCCAGGTAGAAGGCCCATGCGTAGAGGAACATGGGGATCGCGGCCACGACGCCGATCAAGGGAATGGCCAACAGGTCGAGCATGGACTCAGGCCCGGTGCAGGCGTCCTGCGTAGTGGACGGGGCGGAGGCGCTTCCGCCATTTGGCGTAGGTGCTGGCCAGGTGGGGCCAGAAGGGGCTGACCTGGCCCTGGGGCACGGCCTCTTGGAGGGCCTGCCGAAAGCTCTCGGGATCGTCGTCGAAGGGGGGCATGGCCAAGGTACAGCGGCCCAGCTCGAAGAGGGTGTGGGCATCGCTGCCGGCGGTCATGAGCTTGCCGTGTTGCCGGGCCAGTTCTCGGGCCGCGTCGTTGTCCCGGGGCCGCACACACCGGGCGTTGAGGACCTCCAGCGCGTCCACCTGGTGGATGATGGCCAGGAGGTTCTCCCGTCCCATGGCCGAGCCCCGCACCGAGTCCAGGGGATGGGGCACGGAGATCACCGCACCCTGGTCCCGCAGCCGACGGATGGTCTCCTGGGGCGAGAGGCCCGGCGGCACCTCCTGGGTGACGAAGTAGGCGATGAGCTCTCCCTGGGTGGTCCGGATCTCCTCGCCCACGATGATCAGGTCCGGGGCCAGTTGCTTGGCATGGAGGGCTCCGGCCAGGTTGTTGTGCTCGGTGATGGCCAGTTTGTCCAGCCCGAGCTGCCGCGCGCGGGCGATCAGGTCCTCGGGCCGGGTCAGACAGTCCCGGCTGAAGAGGGTGTGGGCGTGGAGGTCGACGGTCCAGGTGGTCATGGTATGGCCTCGGAGATCGGAGGAGGATTATACCAACATCGGGGACTGCGGACAATTGTCGGCCATCACCGATGCCCTGGGGCCGGTCGTTCTATGCTCTCGCCCTCCGGGACGGTCTTTTCCCCGGGCCGGAGCGGGATGGGGCCGGATGGATCCGGGGGGGTCAGCAGGTGGGGCCACAGGACCAGGCCGATCAGGCCCACGAGGACGCCGAACCAGAGGGTGGTGAACCGGACCAGCAACGCGGCCGCAGTGGCCGGGGTTCGGCCCAGCCCCAGGAGCTGGGTGCTCAGGGCCACCAGGGAGCCCTCCGTGCCTCCCAGGCCACCCGGGGTCGCGACCAGGGCCCCCACCACGGTGCTGATGCTGAAGATGAAGACCGCGGCCAACACCGCTTCGGGGCTGCCCGGCAGGCCGATGCCTCGCAGGACCAGGTAGTAGGCCAGCCCCTCGCACAGCCAGCTCACCACGCCGATGCCCACCGCGACGGCCAGGTTCCGGGGGCGAAAGAGCCGATAGCTGCTCTCGTAGAAATCGGCCAGGCTGTCCGCGAAACGGCGCACCAGGGGCATCCGACGGCCCAGGGCCAGGAGGCCCAAGGCCATGGGCCGGATCTGGATGGCCAGGATGCCCAGGGAGAGGGCGCCCAGGGCCAGCAGCGCGATCCAGCGGGTGGTGGGGTCCTGGAAGGCCAGCAATCCCACCCCGGAGAGGATCAACATGGCCAGGCCATCGGTCATGCGCTCCGCCAGGACCACGGGCGCGGTGACGGCCATGGGGGTCCCGGTGACGTTGCGCACCATGTAGCTCTTGAGGAACTCGCCCACCTTTCCAGGGGTCATCACCATGAGCATGCCCACCCCGAAGACCCGCGCACTGGAGCCGAAGGGGATGGGCACCTGGATCAGGCGGAGGTACCAGTACCACTTGAGCAGCCGTCCCACGTAGTTCACCAGGGTCAGGCCCAGGATGGCCGGCAGCCAGGCCCAGGGGAAGTCGGCCAGGGTCCGGCTCAGGGCCTGCCAATCCCCGTAGAGGACCAGGGCCATGTAGATCAGCAGGGCCAAGACCAGGGACCAGAGGAAGCGGCGACGAAGCTCGACGGTCATGGCTGGCCGGGTGGGATCTGGGGTGGAGCAGCAGGGGTGGAGTACGCCGCGGGGCCCGGGCGGGTGCCTTGAGCGGGGTGTACCCGGGGCTCTCCGGCCGGGGCCGCTTCCGTCGAGGGCCTGTCCCATTGGGCGAGCTGGGGAAATTGGGCGACCAGGGAGCGGACGAAGGCCTGGGCCGGCCGGGACAGGGGCCGACCCCGGCGTCGGAGCAGCCGGATGGGGTGTCGTAGGGGCTGTTCCCGGAACGGGATCCGGTGGAGCCGACCGGCCTCCACCTCGTGTTGGACCACGCAACAGGGCAGGATCGCGGCCTCCATGCCCTCCATCACTGCCCGTTTGATGGCCTCGGGGTCGTCGAACTCCCCGATGACCATGGGGGCCACCTGGAAGCGCTGGAACAGCGCGTCCTCCCAGGCCCGGGCGGGGCTCCGGGGGGAGAACGCGATGAAGAGCTGGCGGTCCAGCTCTCGAACGGAGATCTGCTCCCGCCCCCACCAGGGGTGGTCTGGTCCCACCACCAGGTGGAGCTCCGAGTTGTGCAGGGGAAGATGGTCCAGTTCAGGGATGGGCGCCCAGTCGCCCTCCACGAAGCCCAGGTCGAGCCGATCCTGCAGGAGATCGGCCACCACCTGGTCGGTGGGGGCCGTGTGGAGGGAGACCCGTTGGCGGGGGTGGGTTCGACGAAAGGTCCGGATCCACCCGGGCAGCAGGCAGCCGGCCGCGAGGGGGGTGCCGCCGATGCGCAGGACCGATGTGGACGTCTCTGCCGTGGCGGCCACCGCCTCCTCGGCCTCCGCGATGAGCTGGAGGATCCGCTGGGCGTAGTCCAGGAGCACCTCTCCGGCCCGGGTCAGCCGAACCCCTCGGTGGCTGCGTTCGAACAGCCGGGCGCCCAACTGGGCCTCCAGCCCCTGGACGTGTTGGCTCACCGCGGATTGGGTGAGGAGGAGTTCCTCTGCAGCCCGGGTGAAGCTCTCCACCCGGGCCACGGTCACGAAGACCTGGAGCTTGTGGAGGTTCATCATCGTGCTGTGTCCGGCTCGGGCTGCGTCCGGATCGTTCCGTGTGCGGATCGTTCCATGTGCGAGAGATGCAGGGGGCCGGAAGCCCTGTCGGGCCGCCGACACCGGGCTCGAGGTATTAGTGTACACTGATGGCCATTATAAGCGATTGGGGCTTGTGTGGCCAAAACCGCCCGGCTATACTGGGGGACGTGAACACAGACCTGGGCTGTCGTGGCCCCGGGCGCGTTGTCTGAACGGGCCGGCACCGGTGTTGGAGAGGGGCCCGGCCCATGAACCCAAGGAGGAGCCCATCATGGCGTTGTTGTCCGAGCGGGATCAGAACTACCTGCGGGATGCCTTCGGCAAGTTGCCCCGCAAGGTCAAGCTGTTGATGTTCACCCAGGAGCACGAGTGCCAGTACTGCCAGGAGACTCGGCAGATCGTGGAGGAGCTGGCAGGCCTCTCCGACAAGGTGGAGGCCGAGGTGATGACCTTCGACCCGGAGAGCCAGGCCGCCCAGCAGTACGGCATCGACAAGATCCCGGCCATCGTGGTCCTGGGCCTGGAGGACGAGAAGCCGGTGGACTACGGCATCCGCTTCTTCGGCATCCCGTCGGGCTACGAGTTCTCCACCCTGGTGGAGGACATCCTGATGGTGGGCCAGGGCGAGACCGAGCTCACCGAGTCGACCAAGGCCTTCCTGCACACC
Source organism: Caldilineaceae bacterium (assembly GCA_026989655.1). GTDB lineage: Bacteria > Chloroflexota > Anaerolineae > Caldilineales > Caldilineaceae > JALSIX01. Next base: position 7,541 of record JALSIX010000111.1, on the reverse strand, counting down.
CTGGACAGACCGGTCCACATCCAGGTCTTCGTGACCCCCACCTGTCCGTACTGTCCCCGGGCCGTCTACCTGGCCCATCAGATGGCTTTCGAGAGCCCCCAGGTCACCGCGGACATGGTGGAGGCCATCGAGTTCCCCCATCTGGCCCAGAAGTACAGCGTGATGGGCGTTCCCCGGACGGTGATCAACGAGGACGTCCACATCGAGGGCGCGGTGCCCGAGTCCATGTTGCTGGCCCAGCTCCAGGATGCCCTGGGCAACGGACAGCCCCGGAAGGCCAAGTGAGCGGGAGGCAGAGGACCATGGCTGGGATGAGGACGGCCCAACGGGGCCGGCGTCGGACCCGACAGCCCCGGGTCATCCTGTTCACCACCCCCACATGCGGTTTCTGCCGGGCGGCCAAGCAGTATCTCCGGCAGCGGGGCGTCCGCTTCAAGGAAGTGGACGTCTCCCGGGATCCGGCCGCGGCCCGGGACATGCAGCGGCGCAGCGGCCAGATGGGGGTGCCGGTGATCGACATCGGCGGCCAGATCGTGGTGGGCTTCGACCGGCCGAAGATCGACCGGCTCCTGGGGCTTGGGTGAAGCGCCTGTTCTGCGGTGGATGGATCCCAGCGAAGGAGGCTGGGCCAGTCGGATGATGAGGAGGTTTGTGACCATGAAGACCGTGATCGAACCCCTGGGCAACCGGGTGCTGGTCCGGGTGTTGGAGATGGAGAGCACGACCCCCGGGGGCATTCTCCTGCCCGAGACCGCCCAGGACAAACCCCAAGAGGGGGTGGTGGAGGCGGTGGGAGACACGGAGGAGATGATGACGGACCTCCAGGTGGGCGATCGGATCCTCTTCGCCAAGTACAGCGGCACGGAGATCCGCCTGGATGGACAGGACTACCTGATCCTGAACGAGGACGACGTGCTCGCCCGGGTTCGGGAGGCGTGATCCGTCCCTCTTCCTGATCTCCCCTGGGCGCTGGTTCATGGGCGTGCCGAGCACAACAGGGCTCGGCACGCCTTCCCGCCCTGCCAGGCCCCTCAGAAACCCACGTTCTCCAACCCCTTGAGCCCCAGGAACGCCCGCACCTCGGCCGGGGTGGCCGGCTCGCGCTCGAACTCCGCCGCGATGCGGACGATCTTCTCCACCAGCTCGTGGTTGCGGGCGAAGACCCCCCGCCGGAGGAAGATGTTGTCCTCCAGCCCCACCCGGGCGTGGCCTCCCAACATGATGGCCGCGGTGCACATGGTGAACTGATGGGGATATCCCGCGCCGATGACGGACCAGCGGTAGTTCTCGGGTCCGAAGAGCCGGTTGGCCGTGTCCAACAGGTGCATCAGGTCGTACAGGGTGGCCTGGATACCGCCCAATACCCCCATGACGAACTGGAGCCAGAGCGGCGGCTCCACGTACCCTTCCCGCACCATGAAGGCCAGGTTGTAGAGGTGGCCCACGTCGTAGATCTCGAACTCGGGCCGGGTGCCGGCCTTCTCCATCTCCTGGAGGAAGTGTTTGATGCTGCGGAAGGTGTTGGGGAAGATCGCGTCCTCGCTCCCCTCCAGCCACTCCTTCTCCCAGGGGAACAGGTAGTCCTGGTCCTGGAAGCGGCGGGCAATGGGATGGACGGAGAAGTTCATGGAGCCCATGTTGCAGCTGGCCAGCTCCGGCTTCCAGGTGGGGACCACCCGGACCCGCTCCGCAGGGGTCATGCGGACGCTGCCCCCGGTGGACGCGCAGATGACCGCGTCGGTACGGGCCTTGATGGCCTTCAGGATCTCTCCGTAGACCTCCATGTCCGAGGAGGGGGCTCCGTTCTGCTGGTTGCGCGCGTGGATGTGGATGATGGCCGCGCCGGCCTCCGCGCAGCGGGCCGCGTCCTCGGCCAGGTCCTCCACCTTCCAGGGAAGGTGTGGGGTCTGGGTGGGCACGGTCACCGCGCCGGTCAGCGCCGCGGTGACGATGATCTTGTGTGGCTGCATGGGACGGCTTCTCCTTGGTCTGCGGCTACAGGTCCTCGAAGATGGCCACGGCCCGGGTCCAGCCGGCACTGCCCCCGGTCAGCTTGACGGGGAAGCAGGCGACCTTGAACCCCGTGGGCCGGGGGAGCTGGTCCAGGTTGGCCAGCTTCTCGATCTGGCAGTATTCGTGCTCCATGCCCACCCGGTGGGCCTCCCAGATGACGCTGGGATCGCCGGTCTCCTGGAAGCGCTGCTTCTGGGCCCAGAAGGGCTGGTCCCAGCCCCAGGCGTCGATGCCCATGACCCGGATGCCCTGCTGGATGAGCCAGCGGGTGGCCCCTGCGCTGACGCCGGCGCCGGCGTGGAAGTACTCCGGCCTGCCCCACATCTTGTCCGCGCCGGTCTGGATGAGGACGATGTCCCCAGGCTTGAGGGTGTAGCCGATTCGGGCCAGGGCCTCCTGGAGGTCCTCGGTGGTGATGAGGCCTCCCTGGGGCTTGTGGCGCATGTCCAGAACCACCCCGTCGCCGTAGAACCACTCCAGGGGGAGCCGGTCGATGGTCCGGGCGGGCTGTCCTCCGCAGGTGGGGTAGTAGTGCCAGGGGGCGTCCACGTGGGTGCCCGCGTGGCTGATGAGGGTCACCGTGTCGTTGGCCCAGCCGTTGCCCTCGGGCAGGTCGTCCACGGTGGCCTCGAAGAAGCTGGCCATGAAGGCCGCGCTGGCCTTGTGGTCCTGGTGTTCCACCTTCAGGGGGATGGGCTCGCTGGGGCTCTCCTCGGTGGGCACGCTGATGTCGAAGATCTTCATGGTTCCTCCCCGTGGTCTGTGTTCGAGCGATGCGCGGAAAGGCGGGGGCGGCTGCCGGCCTACGGGCCCGGCAGGCTCTCCCCGCCCAGATAGGCCTGTCGGATCCGATCGTCCTGGAGCAGCTCCTGGGGGGGCCCTTCCTGCACGATCCGGCCGTCGCTGAGGACGTAGGCTCGGGTGGCCAGCTCCAGGGCCCGCACCACGTTCTGTTCCACCAGGAGCACGGTGGTGCCTCGTTCCTGGTTGATGCGCCGGATGGCCTGGAAGATCTGGGTGACCACGATGGGGGCCAGGCCCAGGGACGGCTCGTCCAACAGCAGAAGCCGGGGGCGGGCCAGGAGCGCCCGGCCCAGGGCCACCATCTGTTGCTGGCCCCCGCTGAGGGTGCCCGCACGCTGGTGCCGGCGCTCGTAGAGGATGGGGAAGAGCTCGAAGACCCACTCCAGGGCCTGGTGGAACTCCCGCCCCGTGCCCGTGGCGTAGCCGCCCATGCGCAGGTTGTCCAGGACACTCATGCGGTGGAAGAGGCGACGTCCCTCGGGCACCAGGGCGACCCCCTGGGCACAGATGCGATGGGGCGGGATCCGGGTCAGGTCCTGTGTTGCCAGCCAGATATGGCCTCGACGAGGGCGCAGCAGGCCGGCGATGGTGTTGACCAGGGTGGTCTTGCCGGCCCCGTTTGCGCCGATGATGGAGACGATGGTCCCCTCCTCCACCTGGATGGAGACCTGGGCCAGGGCTCGGGCCTCGCCGTAGAAGACGTCGATGGTCTCAACTCGCAGCATACTCCTCCCCCAAATAGGCCGCGACCACCGCGGGGTCCTGGAGCACCGCCTCCGGCGGGCCCACGGCGATGGTCTCGCCGTAGTTGAGCACGGCCAGCCGGTGGGAGAGCCGGGCCACCGCGCCCACGTTGTGTTCCACGAAGACCAGGGTGATCCCTTGGCGGTGGAGCTGGCGGATCAGCTCCAGGCCCATCTCCACCTCGGCCGGGTTGAGCCCGGCCAACACCTCGTCCAACAGCAGGAGCTGGGGCTCCAGGGCCAGGGCTCGGGCCAGCTCCAGGAACTTGCGTTCATGGAGGGTGAGCTGGTCCACGGCCAGATGGCCCTTCTCGGCCAGGCCCACGAAGGCCAGGGTCTCGTGAGCCCGTCGGCGGGCCTCCTCGCGGCTATGGCCTCGGCGTCCGAACATCCAGGCCATGGCCACGTTGTCCAGCACGGTGAAGGAGTGGAAGGGGCGGGGGATCTGGTAGGTGCGGGCGATGCCCAGGTGGGCCAGGTGGTTGGGGCGGGCGCCGGTCACGTCCGCGCCCTGGAAGCGGATCTGGCCCCCGGTGGGGCGGTACTGGCCGCTGATGACGTTGATCAGGGTGGTCTTCCCCGAGCCGTTGGGGCCCACCAGGCCCAGGATCTCCCCCCGATATACGGACAGGTCCGTGTGGTTGAGGGCCAGCACGCCGCCGAAGGCCATGCGCACCTGGCGGCATTCCAACAGGATCTCCGGGTTCATGGGCGCTGGCGTCTGGCCTCGATGAGCCCCCCGAGGCCTTGGGGCATGAAGAGGATGGTGAGGATGAAGACCAGGCCGATGGCGATCTGGTTCAGCTCCGCGGTCTCCCCTTGGGTGAGGAGCTGGCGGAGGAGAGTGACCAGCACCGCGCCCAGGACCGGGCCGTACCAGACCGTGGCCCCGCCCAGGATGGCCATCATCAGGGCCAGCAAGGGGATGGTCACCGCGAAGGCCGTGGCCGTCTCCAGATAGCCCAGGAAGAGGGCCTGGGGGCCGCCCACCAGGCCGGCGAAGAACGCGCTGAGCGCGAAGGTGCCGATCTTGTAGCGCAGGGTGGGAACCCCCAGCCCATCTGCCACGTCCTCGTCGTCCCGGATGGCGAAGAGGGCCTGGCCCCAGCGGGTGTGGTAGATGGCATAGGCCAGGTAGACGCAGAGGAGGGCGATGGCCAGGGTCGCGTAGTAGAGGCGGAGGTTGTTGTCGGTCCACGGGGCGATGCCCGGGGCCTCCCGCAGGAAGACGCCCCCGCCTCCGTCCAGCCAGTCCACGTTGTTCACCACGGTGGCCACGATGAAGGTCATGGCCAGGGTGAGCAGGGAGAAGAGCTCCCCCCGGAACTGGGGCAGGCGAAAGACCACCAGCCCCACGAGCCAGGCCAGCACCGCGGCCACGACTCCGGCCATGGGCAGGGCCAGGGCCACCGGCACGGATCCGCGGACCAGCAGGGTAGCGGTGGTGTACATGCCGATGCCGAAGAACGCGCCGTGGCCGAAGCTGGCGTATCCGCTGTAGCCGCTGAAGAAGTTCCAGCTCACCGCGAGGGTCACCCAGACGAAGATCTGGAAACCCAGGGTGGTCCAGAAGCTGCCCAGCCCCAGCCCGGCCACCAGCCCGGGCAACAGGGCCAGCAGCCCCCCGGCCAGGCCAAAGCCGAGCAGGCCCCGACGGGCTCCTCCCCGGATCATGGCCGGGCCTCCCGGCGGCTCTCGGCCAGGCGCCGTCGCCCCTGCCAACGGCGCCGCAGCTCCTGGGGTTGGGCCACCAGGTAGAGGACGAACAGGGAGAAGGCGAAGAGAGGGGCCCAGCTCGGCTGCATGCGCACGGACCAGATGTTCTGGATCAGGATCAGCAACGCGGTGGCCACCAGGGCGCCCAGGGGGTTGCCCAGGCCCCCCAGGATCACCGCGGCCACCACGATCCCCAGCCAGGCCAGGGCCAGGGAGGGGTAGAGGGGCATCTTCAGGGCAATGAGGACGCCCGCGACCCCCGCGGTGGCCGTCACCAGGCCGGAGAGCAGGAGCGCCTCCCGGGCGTAGTGGACGCCGAAGACCTGGGCCATGGCCGGGTCCTCGGCCATGGCCCGAACGCCCCGCCCCCAGTTGGTATGGTGGAGCACCCCGTGGACGAGACCGGCCAGGGCCAGCGCGCTGGCAAAGGCCAGGAGGTCCGGCGGCAGGACGAAGAAGCGTTCCAGAGGGGGCGGGAAGCGGATGGCCTGGCGCAGAGCAGGCGGCAGGGCCTGGCGGGTGGTGATGGTGTCCGCGGACCAGACGTAGGTGATCAGGTTCTCCAACACGATGAAGAGGCCGAAGGTGAGCAACAGGGAGGTGAAGGTGCTCACCCGGAAGTGGAGGAAGAGCCACTGGACACCTACGCCGATGCCGAACATCAAGGGCAGGATCAGGAGCAGGGCCACCGCGGGGTGCAGGGCCAGGTCCACGATGAGGGTGTAGGCCAGGTAGGCCGCGAGCAGGGCAAAGGAGAGGTGGGCGAAGTTCGCGATCTTCAGGATGCCCCAGCTGAGGCTCAGGCCCATGGCCACGATCCCCAACAGGCTGCCGACCAGGATGCCGTTCAGCGCGGATTGGAGGAGGATGATCTGGTCAGGTGACATGCGTTGTCTTGTGAAGCGTAAAGCGTGAAACGTAAGGCATGGGGTCGAGGAGATTTGGCGAGAATGGGCGAGAACATCCAGCCCAATCTCCAATCTCTTCGATCTCCCATGCCCACTCTTTCATTTCCTCTTGCTTATCGAATCGGATAGATCACCGACGCGTCCGGCGCGGCCACGTCCGCGGGCCAGACGATGGCGCGACGGCCCTGCTGGACCTGGCCCACCCGGGAGAGGTCTGTGCCGTAGCCGTTGAAGCCATCGAAGGTCAGGGTGCCCACCATGGTCTCCACCGCGTTCGCGTGGAGCCACTCCTTCAACTGCCCATGGTCCAAGGAGCCGGTGGCGTCCACCGCGGTCAGGAGGATCTGCCAGGCGGCCATGCTGGCCGCGGCCTGGGTCTCCACCAGGCTGAGGAGCTCCTCGGCCTGGGCCGCGGGCACGAAGCGGCGGGTGAACTCCGCGGCCACAGGGTCCTCGGCCAGGGGTGGGTGATCCTCGTAGACGGTGAGGAACATGAGCCCTTCCACGGCCTCGCCCAGGGCCATGGTGGGGCCCGGCGAGGGCACCGCGGCGTAGATGCCCCGGGGCTCGTACCCGACGGTGGCGAAGGCATCGTAGAGGTTCACCGCGTCCAGGCCGATGGCGCCCACGAAGATGAAGTCCGGATCCGTGGCCTGGATGCGCAGGGCCACTGCGCTGAAGTCGGTGGTGCCCAGGTCGTACTCGATGTAGTCCAGGGTCTCCACTCCCCGTTCCTCACCGATGCGGCGGGCGGCCTGGGTGAAGGCCACGGTGAAGGGGAACTTGTTGGTCACGTAGAAGGCCGTCTTGGGCGGGTTGCCGGTGGCCTCCAGGGCCTGCCAGATGGGCTCGGCCGCGGCCCGGAAGATCTCCTCTTCAGTGGCTGCACCGCCCCCAATCTGCCAGGAGGGGAAGTGGAAGTCCCCGATCTCCCGCTGGGGGGCGCCGTTGGTGTGGGTGGGATAGATGTAGCCGGCCCGGCCCACCGGCGCGGCCGCGGCCAGGATGTTGGCCGCGCCGTAGGGTCCCATGACCAGGTCCACCTGGTCCACGGTGATCAGCCGTTCGTAGTTGGCGGCTGCATTCTCCGGCACGGACTGGTCGTCCAGCACCCGCCACTTCACCGGGCGTCCCAGCAGGCCTCCACACTCGTTGATCCACTGGGTGACCACCTCGCCCACTACTCGGTGGATGTTGGCCGTGGGGGCCAGAAAGCCGGTCAGGGACAGGGAGCCCCCTACCACGATGGGGTCGCCGCTGGGCGGCGTCTCCGTGTCGCATTCGGCCCCGACGATGGGAGAGACCAGCCCGCTGGCCCCGGCCTCCGCGGCCGGGGCCTCTTCCTGGGCCGGTGCCG